>NZ_JAUBTO010000071.1:0-20709 GCF_036702495.1 Microcoleus sp. C2D2
GCTCTTCGGCCCATCCCACAAGAAAAAATAACTCTTGTGGGATGGGCCGAAGAGCCCGTCCCATCAATTGATGAAAAGGATTTTTGCCAGAGGTCTATTGATAATTGGCAATACAAAATTCGCGCTTTTTATCCGATTTATTTTTTAGTCTGCATGGGCGAAGTCTGCCGTAGGTTGGGCAGACTTCGTTTGTCTAGTAGCGGTTTCAACCGCAGTTTATGCCGTTTATTCTTTTATCGGCGGATCTCAAAAGTACGCGCGTGCGGAGCTATCCCGAAGGGAATCGCCCTCCGGGTCTTCGTATTCCAAAACCAACTCGCTAACCGCAGCACCGGTGGGGCCGCGGCGGCACCAGCCAATCATTCCTTCAACAGCTTTTTTGGATCCTTCAAAGACAGCCTCGACGCGGCCGTCGGGGAGATTTCTCACCCAGCCGCCCAGGCCGAAATACTTTGCTTGATTCATCGTTGAATATCGGTATCCGACTCCTTGAACTAATCCGGAAACAAAAACGCGGACTCTGACGGGCGGCGGTGATGGGTTTTTCATAAACGGGTCAACTTACTGCTAACATCTGTTTGAAAATTTTAAGGATCAGTTTGATTATGTTAAATTTTAGTGCGATTCCCTTCGGGATAGCTACGCTTCACCCGCTGCCGGGATTCCTGATACGTCGCGTCACCCTGGCTTTTTCAACTATTCCCGATTTCACTGATTGGCTAGTTGCAGCTATGCTCGCGCTGGCTTACACTTCCATCGCTCTTTCCGTGGGTTTTTGGTCGGGATTTCTAAAAGTAGACGTGCAAACCTCTCGGCGTACAATTGTGGGAGTGCTTCTTGGCTGTTTGTTAAGTCCGGGCATCACCGAGGAATTATTGTTCCGGGTGTTAATGCTGCCGCACCCGTTCGAGAATGCTTCTGGGTTAATCCTGTGGTTTTGGGGATGCGCGAGTTTGGCGGCTTTTGTAGTTTACCACCCGCTGAACGCGCTGACTTTTTACCCGGTGGGTCGATCGACCTTTATGAATCCAGTGTTTTTGTTGCTGGCGGCAATCTTGGGAGTTGCGTGCTCCATCGCATACCTGCAAAGCGGTTCTATCTGGCCTGCCGTGGCCGTTCACTGGCTGGCAGTGACAGCCTGGCTGCTGCTACTGGGCGGTTACAGGAGGCTGTATGGTTAAATGTAAAAAGTCCAGCATAACTATTTTGTCGGGAGGATGTCAGTTGTGGGTATCATAGGAGCGATCGTAGGTTTTTTAGCAGGGATAGCAGTTGCTTACTGGTTGGTGGAAAAGCGGTTAAACAAGCAAAAGCAAGAATACTTGCAGCAAACTCGCAGAATTACTGAGGAAATAGAATTAGCTCAGATGTCTCGCGTGCAACAAGCTGTCGAAACTCAGCAAGGAGAACGGGAAAATCAGCTCAGAAAAGCTACTATCGAACACGAAAATTTACTCAAACAAGTTACTACCCAATACGAAGATCAGCTCAAACAAGTTACGAATCAATACGAAAATCAGCTCAAACAAGTTCTGGCAGAACGCGATTTTCAGCTCCAACAAGTTGCTGGCGCACACGAGCAGGAACTGCGACAAATCAGCCAGGAATTAGAAGCCGCTAACAATGCTAGGCTGGAGCAAAATATACAATCTTTGCAAGCAGAACACGAACATCATTTACTCAGAGTTGCTGACGAATTGCATATCAATTATCAAGCTCAGATCGAGGAACATTTGCAAAACCTGCAACACGAACACGAAATTCGCTTGAGGCAAACTGCCGAGCAATATGAGAACCGCGAAGTTGAGATGCAGTTAAATATGGAGGCTTTGCAACAGCAATACGAGAGTCAGTTGCAAGCGGCTAACGAGCAGTTGAAAGCTCACGAAGCTCAGATGCAAGCTACTATCAGGTCTTTACAAGAGCAGTACGAGAGGAATTTACAACAACAAGAAGTCCCGGAGCAGCAGTTCAGTCAGTTAAATTCAACAGAATTTGGAGAAGGTTTACCACAACAAGAAGTTTGGCAGGAACAGTCAAGTGAGTTAAATCAAACAGCAGTTCAACTAGAGTTAAATTACACAGATTTTTCGCGACCACAATCAATTAATTTACCTCAACCCGAAGCCGAAAAACAGCTTCCCGTTGCTAGACAAGCACAAACCTATTCGGTGGCGCAGTTGATGGGATGTGTTCAAAGTCAGGACAAAGAAACCCGCAAGTTTGCAGCGTCTGCTTTAGGTCAAATGGCTGCTGCTAATGCTCTGAGAGCTGAAGGTCAGCGAGCAATAGAAACCTTGGGGAAATTAGCTCAAGATGTTTACCCGGAGGTGCGCGAAGCTGCTGTGGAAGCACTAGCAATGTTTAAGTCAGAAAAAGTGATTCCGCTGCTACAAAAATCTTTGCGAGATACAGATAGCGGTGTGGCTAAATCGGCAAGTGCTGCGCTCAATAAGTTTAAGTTTTATCCGCGCACTCCGGCAGCTAAGCCGAAAACTGTTGATGTGAAGAAACCAAAGCCTTAAGCAGTTACTAGCATACATATAGCAATTCTCAATTGCCTACAACACAGTAGGGATACAGCATTGTTGTGTCCTTACCGAGGTGCTCTATTGCACTCAATTTGGATTACTAAGCTGTTGGGCATCTAGATTGTATTTTTGGGCGGGCTACCAGATCCCACCCCACAAGAATTTCATCAAACTTGACTGTAAAATTTAGATGCGCCTGGGCTTACCACAAACATATAGTAAACACTTTGGAGGTTGGGTTGAGGAACGAAATCAGGTGTTGCACGATGGCGCTATGAATCATTGAGGAATGGGGACATCCCAGAATTTGATAGAGTCGAGTAACGGCCGAACCCTTGTATCTGAGCATTTCCAGCGAGGCGCAATATTTTTGGGGGGCTGTTTCCACATCAATAAACTGACGATCGCAATCTACACAAATGTGATGAGTGTTTACCTCGGATGTTACCGTTCTTACGAATGTGTTTGAAACCGCATTTAGGACATTGCATGACTGTTTTACCTCAATTTATAGCACCATTATGCAACGCCTTTTTTTAAACTCTATTACTGCCGACTTGTCTTTTTTGATACTACTATGATAGTTATATAATGTAAATTTGTCTCCAATGGATATCCTTTATTGCCTCACAGGAAATGAACCGCTGTTGCTGGACGATCGACAAAATATCTGGATTATCCAGACTGGTACTATAGCATTGTTTGCTGCTAAAGTCAAGGATAGTGTGGTTAGTGGCGATCGCCAATACTTGTTCGATGTGGGTGCGGGCGAAGCTTTATTTGGTGCAGCGCTGGGCGAAGAATGGGGGCTTTTGGCCGTAGCGATCGAACCCACAAAACTATACCAAATTAACACAGCAGATTTGGTCGCGCAGGTAACAGTTGGTGAAGAAAGGGCAATTGGGTTAGTGAATGGTTGGGTAAACCGTTTAAAGAACACATTCAGCCAGGAATACACAGCGGCGTTCGCTTCGCAAAACTTATCCTTCATAAATTCCGGGAATGCTGCTTCATTGCCCAACATTTTAGCCGATTTACATACCGATTTATTTAATTATTTGAAGGGGCAGGAGTTGCAGAAAACAGAGGCGACTTCTCGGCAACTTCAAGAAAGAGAAGAACTCAATTTAATGGTAGTTAATTCTGCCCTTTCTAAGTTAGCGGGTGTGGTAAAGCCGCAGCAAGAAACGGTATCCTTCCAGCAAGGAATTCCTTTGTTAATTGCAGCGGGTGCAGTGGGAAAAGTCATGGGAATAACAATTAGTCCTCCGACGCAGTTGGAGGAACTCAAATCTGTAAAAGATTCGGTGGAGGCTATAGCGCGTTCCTCCCTATTTCGGATTCGGATGGTGGTGTTGGAGGATGGCTGGTGGCGAAGAGAATACGGCCCTCTTTTAGCTTACACGATTGCAGGGCATCCGGTGGCTTTGTTAGTTGTTGGTAAAGGTTACGTTTTGTTCGATGGAGTAACTCAAACTCGGACGACGGTGAATGAGACGGTGGCCGCGACTTTGGCACCGGAAGCTTACCAGTTTTACCGACCGTTACCTAGTGTTATTAATAATGTGTTGTCCTTGTTACAGTTTGGCTTGAAGGGGTATGAAAAAGACATCGCCAGCATTCTGGTGGTGGGAATTATTGGTACTCTGCTGGGGATGGTGGTGCCGCAGGCGACGGGAATTTTGATAGATAATGCGATTCCAGATGGCGATCGCAATTTATTATGGCAATTAACGCTGGCATTGTTGGCGCTGGGTTTGGGAAGGTCAGCGTTTGAAATGTCTCAAGGGATTATAGCGCTGCGAGTCGAGAACAGCGTTGATAGTTCGTTGCAAATGGCAGTATGGGATAAACTTCTGGGATTGAGTCCGGCTTTTTTTCGGGAATATACTTCCGGCGACTTGCTCAACCGCACCTTGTCGGTGAACCGAATTCGTAGGATACTGTCGGGGGGAACGCTACGCACTTTGATGAGTGGAGTGTTCGGTTTGCTGAATTTGGTGCTGATGTTTGTTTACAGTTGGCGACTCGCTTTGGTGGGGGTGGGGATAGCTTTGCTGACAACCGCAGTCACCTTTGTGGTTGATTTTTTGGTAATCCGCAATTTGCGACGGCTGCAAGAATTGGATGGCGAGATTAGCGGGTTGGTGGTACAACTCATTAATGGGGTGGCTAAGCTGCGGCTGGCCCAGGCCGAAGACAGGGCGTTTGCAGCTTGGGCCCAAAAGTACGGCGATCGCATGAAGTTAGAAGCTGGTTTGCAACGCCTTCAAGATGGAATGGATGTGTTCAACGAGTCGCTGTCCTTGGTGAGTTCGGCAGTTTTGTATTGGTTTGGCGTAGTGTCGATTCAGATGGCGCAAGCTAATGACGGTAGCGGGTTGACGATAGGTACGTTTTTGGCTTTTAATTCCGCCTTGGGGATTTTTAGCGGCGCTGTAAGTAGTATTAGCACTACCGTGACTGATATTTTGGGAATTGTGCCGCTGTGGGAAAGAGCGAAACCGATTTTGCAAACGAAACCCGAGTACGAACCTCATAGAGTAAATCCCGGTCAGTTGCAGAGTGGGGTGGTTTTGGAGCGCGTGACTTTTCGCTATCGGGATGAGGGATTGCCTGTACTTAATGATATTACTCTTTGTGCCCAACCCGGTGAATTTGTGGCGATCGTCGGGCCGTCGGGAAGTGGGAAATCAACGATTGTCCGCTTGTTGTTGGGATTTGAAACGCCTAATTCCGGAAGGGTTTATTACGGTGGCAAAGATTTGGCTTCTTTAGATTTGGTGGCGGTGCGAAGGCAGTTGGGGGTAGTGCTGCAAAGTGGTCGGATTGGTTCGGGTTCGATTTTTGAGAATATCACGGCCGGGGCGTTGGTGTCGCACGAAAAAGCTTGGGAAGCGGCACGGATGGCGGGTTTTGCTGAAGATATTGAGCAAATGCCGATGAAGATGCACACGGTGATTAGTGAGGGGGGAACCAATCTTTCCGGGGGGCAAAAGCAGCGGTTGTTGATTGCCAGGGCCCTGGTGAATCAGCCGAAAATTATTGTGATGGATGAGGCGACGAGTTCCTTGGATAACCGCACGCAAGGGATTGTTGTGGAAAGTTTGGATAAGTTGAAGGCGACGAGGATTGTCATTGCCCACCGATTGAGTACGATTCGCCATGCCGATCGGATTTATGTTGTTGAAGCGGGGCGCGTGGTGCAGGTGGGGACCTTTGAAGAATTGGTGCAGCAAGAGGGTTTGTTTGCACAATTGGTGGCGAGACAGATGGAGTGAAGAAGGCAGAAGGCAGAAGAGAGGGGGAGAGGGGGAGAGGGGGAGAGGGGGAGAGGATTTAACGAGTTTTGATTTGCGATCGAAATATGTAATTTAAATGCACAACAACTTACCACCAGAGTTAGATGTTAATCCTAGGTAATATTGAACCCGATCGGTAAAACGATCGGCCCAGTGTCAGCCACGGTTATAGTCAAAGACCGCCAATTAGCTTAGCAATGGTAGACTTACCAGAACCGCTACTCCCCACAACTGCCAATCGTTGACCGGGCTTCAAACTCAAGCTAAAATTTTCCATCAACGGCTTGGACACCCGACTGTAACCAAAAGTGATATTCTGCAACTCCACATAACCTTGTAAGCCCAAGCTGATTCGCGGCGCAGTTCTTCTAGGGCCACAATGCAGTTATAATAGCTTAGAATAATTCCCAAAGCAGCAGCGCCACACTCTACTGCTTCCATTTGCAGTAAGCTGTTGTGCATCTAATTTGATAGTCAATTTTTCTACAATTCTTGTGGAACGGGCAGGAGAGCCCGTCTCTGCATTCAATTTAGATGCTCCGCAGCTTAGTGTAGGAGTGCGAGTGCGATCGGGTTTAGTTTGCTGTAAAATTTTACGAATCAAGACAAATTGCATAATTGATAAAAAAGACCATCCCAGAGTATCCCACTTATCTTTTTGAGGGGGTTTGGGGGAGCTATAAGACCCACGCCGTACCTGTACCCAGGTCGGCGTTGGGATACATGGACTTCCCCAGTTAAGTTTACGGGACTCGATGTCCCTAAACTTAACATTTAATGTTGCGCTACTTGCCAGTAAATTCAGTATACTAAGGGAATGCTGACACTTACCCATCGCTACCGAATCTATCCAGATACTACTCAAGAGCAGCAGCTTATTGAGTGGATGGAACTCTGCCGAGGAGCGTATAACTACGCCCTTCGGGAGATAAAAGATTGGTGCGATAGTCGTAAGTGTTTGGTTGATAGATGCTCATTGGAAAAGGAATACATCCTCCCGGCCGAAGTAAAGTTTCCTGGCGAAATTCAACAACTTAATAACTTGCCACGAGCCAAGAAGGAATTCCCCAGACTGGGTGAGGTTCCTTCCCAAGTTCTTCAGCAAACTATTAAGCAGTTGCACAAAGGTTGGGAATACTTTCAGAAACGAGGATTTGGTTTTCCACGCTTCAAGAAGTACGGGCAGTTCAAGTCGTTGCTTTTTCCTCAATTCAAGGAGAATCCAGTAACGAACTTGCACATTAAATTGCCCAAAATTGGAGCAATTCCAATTAACCTGCATCGCCCTATCCCTTCTGGGTTTGTGGTCAAGCAGGTCAGAATATTGAGGAAAGCCTACTATTGGTATGCCTCTATCTCCTTGCAGTGTGATGTTAGCGTCCCTGACCCAACTCCTCATGGTCATCCCATCGGGGTGGATATTGGGTTGGAGAAGTTTTTGGCAACCAGTGACGGTGTTCTCGTAAAACCTCCCAAGTTCTTTAAAAAGCTGCAAAGCGAGTTGAAATTGCTGCAACGCAGGCTTTCCAGGAAACAGAAGAGGTCTAAGAACTACGAGAAACAACGTCTTAAAGTTGCTCGTCTTCACCACCAAATCGACAACACGAGGAAGGACTTTCACTACAAACAAGCTCATATGCTCTGTGATGCAGGTGATATGGTTTTCATGGAAGACTTGGATTACCGCGTCAGTGCCAAAGGGATGTTTGGGAAGCATATGCTTGATGCTGCTTTTGGACAGTTTAGAACCATTGTCAAGTATGTGTGCTGGAAGCGTGGAAAGTTCTTCTCCGAAGTCGATGCAAGGGGGACTTCTCAACAGTGTCCCGAATGTGGTGGGTTCGTCAAAAAAGACCTGAGTGTGAGAATCCATGATTGTCCTCATTGTGGATACAAGACGGATAGGGATGTAGCAGCAGGTCAGAATATCAGAAACCGAGGAATCAAACTAATTAATACCGTTGGACAGACGGGAATGAAAACTGCCTGTGCAGACTCACTACCGGGGATTGAGGCAACTCAGTCTAGGCAAGTGTCGAAATCCCGCAAGGGAAAAACCAGGAAATCTCAAAAGTGATTTTGGGAAGCCCCCACCATAATCTTTGATTTGGTGGGGGAGGATGTCACGCGAATATACTCTTGGTGGACGGTAAAGTGTTCGTATTTCCGGTGGAGACTATGAGGTGTTGCCAGAAAATTACGAACAGATGATTTATGTAGTGAGGATTCGTTGATACTACGTTGTCTTGCCAATAAGCTAATCCGCATTTAAATTGCATGGTAAAATAAATTTTTCCTCTTGTGGGGTGGGCAGGAGAGCCCGCCCTCAACATACAATTTAAATGCACAACAGCTTAACCACCGCAAACGAAAGCTTAATTCATCTTTAAAAAGAGTTCCTTATGCCATTCCTGTTAAATTCTCATAATGTTTTCAATTATTTAGTCGAGCATAGCTTAGGCAATAATTGCGATCGAGCACTCATTAAGATAGAGCTAGTTGCCGCTAAAAACTTTAACTTATTACTGACTTTCCCTGATAGTCGCAAGCTATTAATTAAGCAAGAGCGGCACAATCCTTCGGGGCAAGCACCAGGAGAGCTTTTTGGAGAGTGGCGGATCAAAGAGTTCTTCCAGGGATTTTCAGAACTAAATTACCTATGCCAATTTTTGCCTGATGTGCTGCATTTCGATCCGGAGAATTCTATTATTGTCCAAAGATATTTAGATGACTATCAGAATTTAGCGGATTATTACCAAAAGGACAATAGTTTTAACAGCGAAATTGCTGTAGCGATCGCCACCATCCTCGCCACCATCCATCGAGCCACTTTCAACCGCCAAGACTATCAGGAATTCTTCTCGGCAAAACCTGATAATCTCAGCCCTGCTCATGTCCCTAACTGGATTCGCAGTATAGAAGAGATAGGACCGGAAATTTTTGGTATAATTCCCGCAGATGGGCTGAAATTCTTTAAGCTCTATCAGCGATACGAAAGCTTGGGGCAAGCAATGAGGGAACTTGGTAATGTTTTCCACCCCTGCTGCTTGACCCACAATGACCTCAAACTCAACAACATTCTCCTACACACCAATTGGGAACAAGAAGGTTCCAACATCGTGCGGCTAATAGATTGGGAGCGCTCTTATTGGGGAGATCCTGCCTTTGATTTGGGAACACTCATTGCCAGCTACCTGCAAATCTGGCTGAGTAGCTTAGTCATCAGTAAGTCTCTTACTATTGAAGAATCTCTGCGTCTGGCTATGACCCCACTGGAACACCTTCAACCTTCCATTGCTGCTCTGACAAAAGCTTATTTCAATAACTTCCCGGAGATTTTCCAGCATCGCCCCGATTTCTTGCTGCGAGTCGTGCAATTTGCAGGATTGGCATTAACTCAAAAGATTCAGGCAATGATTATGTACGAAAAATCATTTGGAAATCAGGGTATTTGTATGCTTCAGGTTGCTAAGAGTTTGTTATGTCGTCCGCAACAATCCTTAGCAACTGTTTTCGGAACCGCAGCTACAGAATTAACTCAATTTTAGATCTGCTGCTGCTATTAATTTTTATCCCCGACAAAACTATCATGCAACTAGAAAATTTTTCACAAACTCAACAGCCAGATTTTGCTTCACAACAGCTACTGGATACTTTGCAAGACATTGTTAACAATGTGCAAATCCACTCCAACTTCTGTATTCGCCATCCCAATTACAAACCCTTAGAATTACCCGAGGAAGTGGCCGTCCACTTCCAGCGAATGCCTGCAGATATTCAGAATAAGTATTTGAGCCTGCAACTGCGAAGTTTTCTCTACGGTATATATTACAACGGCTCTATGCGAGCAGTTCTCGCACCAGACGCCGATTCAGCGGATTTGGCACTGTACCAAGATTTAGAAAATAACACCCGCTTAGGAGTAGACATAGCATTTTACGAACAATTGCACTCCTGCAATGGGGGCTCTGGCTATTTCGATCCAGGTTGGTATGTGGTGAGGCAAGAAAGCGATCGCACTTTTGCAGTAACCAAGGGCGGTTTGACTTTACGCATTCAACCCGAAAAGCATCTACAACCCGCCGAAAAGGTTGCTGTAGGTGAGTTGGTGGCGATCCGGATGCCTCGTAATTTAGTGCAAAGCGGGTTCTACGTGGCAGTTGGCAATGCAGGAATGCGGAGTAATAGTCATCCTGACCGCAAACTAGAAATCGTGCGAATTTACTTCAATTTCAGCCCCGAAGGTGCAGTAGCGGTCATGGGCAGTCTGACGCGCGAGTTGAACGATATCTCAATTCCCTTTCATTTTAAGACGCTATACAACCCAGATGAATACAAGCGCCATGACTCAGGCGTACTCTATTTCGACAAGAGTAACTATGAAGCCGTCCGGCAGGTTCTTGAGAGTGTTTATGCAGAAACAAAAGCGCACTTTAACACAGATGTCCCTCTATTCACCAAGTTCCTGGCACCAGGCGTTGGTCTAGCAGAGGAACCAGACAGCAAATTTGCCGACCAAGAAAGCTTTGGGATGAACCGCTGCCAAATAGTTGCCAATGGCTTGCTGGAGGCTTGGCACTCGATCGATGACTCCCCAGAGGCGCGGATGACCTCTATCCTCCAGCAATTCTCACTTTTGGGAGTTGAATTGCTGCGTTCCTACCTGAATGCTACTTCTCTGGATATATATACGCAGATGAAGTTTTGATGACAAATTACCTCTCAGGGCAGAAGCATATCCTGCGGGGGAAGAATGTATACTGCATAACATATCAAACACACATCAAGAGGAAAATCAAATGATTGATCCCCAAAATAATGACGAAAAGAATGACGTCACAATCGTTGGAACTGACTTTTTTACCGATTCTGAAAGCTTCTTGAATGAACTGACAGATGATGAATTAGAGCAGGTAACAGGTGGTAGCCAGAGCAACATAACCCTACTATTGTGTGGTCCGGGGAATAGCACCAATACCTTAATATTGTGTGCTTAATTTGGTCTCAATAAATATAGGGCGGGTCGATACCCGCCCTATATTTATTCCGGGAATCAAAAAGCCATAAAGTATACTCGCCCGCTCAGCACAACAAGCTTTTTGTGACTATGAATCTCAAGTATAAAAACTTATTTCATTACTTAGTAGATGCTGCTATATATCAGGAAGACGATTTAGAGGCTCTGAAAATTGACCTTAGTAGTCAGGCTTCTAATTGGGTCATCGATCTGCCCAGAAATCTCGGGAAGGTCTTTGTTAAACAGACACCTCATCATAGTGGACTTTATAACGATATTAGAATTTGGAAAGAGCGGCACATTTATAACTTTTTGCAGTCCGATAAGAGTTTAGATTACGTCTCGTCACTAACTCCAGAGTTACTGCATTTTGATGAAAACAATTTGATACTAATATACAAATGTCCAACTGATTATATTTCGCTAAAAAATTACTATAAAAATCAGGAATATTTCCCAAACTTCCTAGCCGAATTAGTGGGAACTACTTTAGCCAAACTCCATTCTGCAACGATAAATTCTCAGCAGTGCCACACTTTTGTGTCTGAGCTTGAAGAATCTAAACTTAACTACCAACTTCCTTATCCTGATTATCTTTCTGACTATCTTATCGGCCGGATTGAACCTGAGAGTTTAAAGAAGAGTCAAGTTGTTTCTTGGAGATTTCTCGGTAATTTTCAACAATCTGAAGCTGTGAGGGAAGTAGTTACAGATTTGGTGTTGAATCATCGCCACTGCTGCTTAACACACAATAATATTCAATTTAATAATATTTTAATACCCAGGCATTGGGAAAAGTTAGTAACAGAAACTCCGGATTCCGATCGCAGCCTAATTAAGCTTATTGATTGGGAAGCATATAGTTGGGGCGATCCGGCTTGCGATTTAGGAAAAGCAATTCTTGGCTATTTTCTCTTGTGGATCGACAGTATGATTGTGCATCCTGCTATTGAAATAAAAAAATCTATACAGCTAGCCACAATACCTTTAGAAGTTGTTCGTCCTTCACTTGTAGCCATGACCAAAGCTTATATTAATACTTACCCAAAAATTTTAGAAGATTATCCAGAATTTATCAAGCGGGTTATTCAGTTTGCTGGACTTGGTTTAATTTATCAACTCCTAACAAAATTTCAACTTCAGCCAGAGATGGCTTTAAGTCACCATAACCTCTATTTTTTCATTGCTTCACAATTACTCTGCAAGCCAGAAAAATTTCTGTCAATTTAACCTTTTATAAGTTTTGATTAAATACCCTGTAAACAACAGGATTTAGGAGTATCTATCATGCAATTCCCACCTACTTTACAAGAGACTTTACATGATATTGTTGGCAACATTCAAATAGAATCCTCCGAATTCTGCATCAGTCATTCTCACTATCCTCCTATAGAAACTCCTGCTGCTACTGTGGCACAACTGCAAAAAATGCCTCGGGAAACTCAGGATAAGTATTTAAATTCCCAGTTATTAGAATTTATATATAGCATTTACTTTGAAGGTTCGCGTATCAGAGAAGTAAGCCCAGGAATTAAGACGAACGAACAAATTCTGCAAGAAATAGATTCCAGAGGAATAGACTGGGAATTTTATGAACAACTGGACAGAAACAATGATGGGAGAGGTTTTTTTCACCCAGGGTATCGCATTATTAGACAGGAAGCTGATGGTAGCCTTGCTGCTGAATTCGATGGTATGATTCTACACATCCAGCGAGAGCTTCATCTTCCTTTAGTCTTGCAATCAGCTACTGTAAACGATCCAGTAGCAGTATCGTTACCTTCTAGCTTTATTAATGAAAATAGGTATAGAGCAAATGGCGATGGCCTAGGTGGTTTACCGCCTATAAAACTTCACAGTGAAGGAATAATTGTTTACTTCAACTTTAGTCCCGAAGCTGCTGTTTCTACCATGAAGTGCGTCACGACAAAATTAAATGAAGTGAAAGTCCCCTTCGCCTTCGAGGTATTACACAATCCTTTGAACTACAGCTTGTATAACTCAGGATTTCTGAAATTTCCTTATAATCCAGACGAGTCTTACCGATACAAAGAAATTCTTTTACCAGTCTTACAGGCGATTTACGCAGAAAATAAATCTCACTTTCGGCAGCAGGTTCCCATATTTACTAAGGTACTCGCACCTGGTATTGGGTTAGCCGAACATCCGGCTTCTGAACTGAAGTTTGGACTTCAACAACAGTTTGGAGAAAACCGCTGCGAAATTGTTGCCAATGCTTTGTTAGAAGCTCATCAAAACAATGATGAATCTAAACAAGCTCGGATGCAATATATCATCCAACACTTTGAGCGGTTGGGGCTTGACATAGAGCGTCCCTATCTCAATCCTAACTCGGAAGATATTTACACACCATTGGACTTAACTAACGGTGTGAGTTGATTCGGGACAGGTTGAAAAATACATATAGCAATCCTAAATCAGTTTCAATAATTGGTTCCCAGGCTCTGCCTGGGAATCAATGTCCGGAGGCTCTGCCTCGCCTGCTACAATCGAGGCAGAGCCTCCGGATCTGCGTTACCAGGCTCTGCCTGGTAACGAGTAGAATCATTTAGGATTGCTATAAGACCTCTTGCAAAAGTCCTTTTCATAAATTTATTGGACGGGCAAGATGCCCGTCCCACAAGAAAAATAACTCTTGTGGAATGGGCATCTTGCCCGTCCTAGTTATTTTTGCAAGAGGTCTATAGCAAATATTTCAGCAGGATTCTGTCTTTTTTTGCTCATTTTCTTGTTAAAAAACAACGCTGTTTATTTTTAATAAACACCAGTCCAAGTCCGACTTCTCTAAAAAGTCGGGGCTCTAAAAATCATTCTTCGCTGCGAAGCAAACGCACGTAACTGCCCCCTTGGGCCCACAACTGCTCGTGAGTTCCCCGCTGTACAACCAAACCCTGCTCCAGTACAATAATTTCATCGCAATCCCGAATCGTACTGAGTCGGTGGGCAATCACAACACAAGAACAACCCCGCCGTCGCAAATTCCGGTCTATCATCAACTCGCTTTGAGCATCCAGGGAACTCGTTGCCTCATCCAACACCAACACCGCTGGATTTCTCACCAAAGCGCGGGCAATTTCCAATCGCTGGCGCTGTCCCCCACTCAAATTCATTCCCCCTTCAATCAGCTTCGCCTCGTATCCTCCGGGCAATGATAGAATCGTTTCGTGAATCGCTGCATCCTGACAAGCCTTCACCAAATCCGCTGGCGCTACAGTCGAATCCCACAAAGTGAGATTTTCCCGCACAGTTCCACCAAATAGAAAGATATCTTGTTCCACCATTGCCAAAGCAGAAGTTAAAACAGAACGCGAAATCTGTTTTCTGGGTGTACCATCAAACAAAATCTCTCCGGACCAAGGTTGGTAAAGACCGCAAATTAGCTTAGCAATGGTAGACTTACCAGAACCGCTAGTCCCCACAACGGCCACTCGTTGACCGGGCTTCAAACTCAAGCTAAAATTTTCAATCAACGGCTTGGACACGCGACTGTAACCAAAAGTGATATTCTGCAACTCCACATAACCTTGTAAGCCCAAGGTGATTGGTGATTGCGGAAGAGAAAAAGTTTTTCCCCCTTCCCCCTTGGACTCTTCTGGTCCTTTTTCCACCTCTGGGTCCACTGAATTTTGCAATACATCCTCGAGTCGGTTCAAATCCGCTTCTAAATCTTGCAACAAACTGCCAAAATTAATTAAACTGTCGATCGGCCCCAAAAAACCAGCCATTAAACTTTGGTAAGCAACCAGCATCCCCACACTCAGCGTCCCGTCCATCACTTTCAAGCCGCCGACTGTTAATATAGAAGCTGTCATCAGCGCCGACAGCAGCGTGGGTAAGATTGTCAAAACTTGAGATTGTAAACCTAAATCCTGCTGTGCGTTCAGCGCTTTGGCATAGTACCCGGCGAACTTGGCAAACGAGTCGGACTCCAGACCAGAAGCTTTTAGTGTTTCGATCGTTTGAATGCCTGCGATCGCCGCGCCATTCACCTTACCATACTCCTGCGCCAGCTTGAGATTCGCATCCACCCGCGTCCGCAACATCAACTGTAGGGCGAAGAAATTAATCGAGGCAAAAACAACGGCTATTCCGGTCAGGAGGCGATCGTACTGCAGCATAATTAACAAGTAAAAAACCATCATCACCGTGTCGATGATAGTTTTACCCAAAGTACCCGAAAGTATCCCCGCAACCTTGTCATTCAGCGACAGCCGACTGCTAATTTCACCCGCAAAGCGCTGTGCGTAAAACCCAACTGGCAGACGCAAAATGTGCCAAACAAACTGCCCCGACATCGTTACCGACAGCTTCAACATCAAATTGCGCAAATAGGTAAGTCGCAGGGAAGCGAGAATACCCCTGAGTACCGCCGTGAGAACCATTCCCAGCACCAAAGGCCGTATCCAATCTTGGCGTTGGGAAACCAAAATTTCATCCACGAAGACTTGGGAAAAAGCAGACACCGCCAAGCGAGGAACGGTCAGCAAAAACCCCGCGAACAGGGAGAATAAAATGGTACCCCAAGAGTACCGCAACCGCGACACTAAAGCGGCGAGAGTGTTCCTTTTTTTACCGCCCTTTTCAAAAGAAGGGCCGGGTTCCATTACCAGGATAACCCCAGTGTAAGCGCGATCGAACTCTTCGAGGGAAACCGTTCGCCGTCCCGTAGCCGGGTCATTGAGATAAACGCACTTTTTCCCGAACCCCTCTACTACCACAAAGTGGTTAAAATTCCAAAATACAATGTAGGGTGAGGGAATGGTTTTCAGTTTTTCCAACGGCGCTTTAAACCCTTTGGCATTTAAACCATAGTTCCGCGCTGCTTTGACGAGATAAAAAGCACTAGAACCATCTCGCGACACGCCGCACTCGCGCCGCAGTTCCGCTAGGGGGACAATGCGCGAGTAATATCCTAGAATAATGCCCAAAGCAGCAGCACCGCATTCTACAACCTCCATTTGCAAAAGCGTGGGAGTGCGAACGCGACGGGGTTGAAGTCCGCGCAGAATACTCGAAATCATCGCTGTCTTTTGTTAAATTTCAATACACACCAGTCCAAGAGCGAAACAGAGGAATAATATAAGAAATCGGAGCCACTTCTCCTACTTTGACCCGAACTAATGTAGTAGTACCTGATGAAAGTTTTAACTCAGGCCCCTTGGAAGAAGACCAATTATAACCACTTTTTGTAGTTGCATCTTCTTGCAATTGAACAAAAACTTGCACTCGGGCACCATTCTCACCAGCCAGACTTTTCGCTAACTCTTCATTGCCCACAACTGCGCCAATTTCCTGAGTTGTCACCGGAAAAGGAGAAACCTTCGTTACTACCCCAACAATACCACCGTAGCGCTCGCGCTTGACAACGCTGGGCGTAACTTGTACATTCATACCTTGTTTAATTTGTTTACCATCTTTATCCGCCAAATAAACAATACTTTCCAGTTTGACCTGAGAATCTTCAGCTTCAATTATTCCCAGACGGGTGCTGGCGCCAACAAATTGACCCGGCATAACGCTGGTTTCTAAAACATACCCATCATGTTTGCTGATAACTTGACTTGACTGAGCCAATTGCACTTCTAATTGAGCAATCTTGTCTTTAATTTCTTGGGTTTGATTGGTTTTGTCAAGAGATTTTTCTACGTCTTGTTGAAGCTGTTGGGCTTTTTGGGCTTCGATTTCCTTAATTTTGGTTTGGAATTCGTCAATTCTATTTTGAGCTTGTAGGTATTCGCGCTTGGCATTAGTTTTTTGAACTTGGATTTCTTGTAAGTTGGTTTTGATTTCGTCTATTCTATTTAAGTTTTGCTGGTATTCCCGTTCTGTATTGATAACTTGAACATCAATTTCTTTAATAGCATTCTTGAGTTCATCAACTTTATTGAGATTTTGGAGATATTCCCGTTCGGTATTGGTTTTCTGAACATCAAGTTCCTTAAGTTGCGTGTCGATATCCGACACTTGCGTCTGCGCGTTCAACAATTCCTGTTCCGACTGCAAAAGCACATCCTGACTGACGATTTTTTCTTCAAACAAATCACGACGAGTTTCTACCCGCTGTTGCAAAGTTTTTAGCAGCGTGCTAATTTGTTGCTTTCGCTCCAGAAGACTTTTGCGTTTTTCGGCGAGTGCTGCGAGAGTTTGTTGGCGCAGGACTGGCGTAACTTGCTCTCGGCGCACGCTTTCCTCCAGACTTTTACGCTTTTGTGCAAGTGCGGTGAGAGTTTGTTGGCGCAGGACTGGCGTAACTTGCTCTCGGCGCAGACTTTCTTCGAGACGAAGGCGTTTTTGCTCTAGTGCTTGGAGGGTTTCTTCTCGCAGCATTGGTGCGAGTGACTCGCGACGCAAACTTTCTTCTAAGTCTTTCTGCTGTTGCTCAAGCGTTATCAATTGTAGCGCTATCTGCTGCTTTCGCAGAGCTAAGGTACTTTGATTTTGCTGTTGCAGTTGGGCTAACTTGGCTTTCTCTAACTCTAGTTCTTTTTGAAGTTGAGACTGATCGATCGTAGCGAGTACCTGCCCTTGCTTAACTCTATCTCCCGCCTTAACATTTATGTTTAATATTTGACCTTCCTTAGGCGCTTGAAATTGTACCACATGACGGGGACGAATCAATACGCCAGCACCGGTAACGGTGAGAGGAATGCGCCCAACTACACTCCAAACGCCAGCCCCAACAATTAAACAGCCCATCGAAACCAAAGGTAACCAAGTTTGGGGGCTGACTACCCGCATTAGTTTGTCGAGTTGTTCGGGTGAGGAAAGGCGCTCAAGCGCTGCTTCACGGAAGAGTTTGTTGCCTTGAGACATACATTTTTTTGTGTTTGCTTGGCTAGCGATATTTTCTATAGTAAGCTTTAAAATTCCATTGCACTTTACCTCTTGGTTTCACCACAAAAGCGGTATTTTTTCTACTTTCAATGGTTTTTAAGCCAAGTCGAGTTTCATCTTGACACCAAGATTTTATCCCATTTTTTGCTGGACTTGGGGTAGTAGGCTCTAAGGCGGGGTCTACCAGTTATTTCCCGTATTTTTAACAGTTCTTCCAGACCGCCAGCACTATATTGTTTTAACCATCTGTGCATAGTAATTATATCTGTACTCCCAAACGTGGCAGCTTTGTCTGTAATTCCTTGACTATACCAGCTTTTAAGCAGTAAAGTGCCTGAATTTTTTGTCGATTAGTCAATGTTCGCGGCGCGGTCAGAGGATTATTTTTAACGGAATAAGCTGTCGCGCATTTAAATTGTATATTCAGGGCGGGCGGGACGCCCACCCCACAAGACTTTGATTTTTTTTGACATTCTATTTAAATGCCGCAACAGCTTATACTGTATGTATCAAAAATCCCGAGCTTAATATTTCACTCTAATGACACTTGCGATTATTTTTGTGTTAAACTATCAACCTCGCGGTCGATCGCCCGCCATATTACTTAATAATTTTTCCATCTTGATCACAACTTTAATTAAATAAGTATTTTTCAGGAAAAAATTTACATATCTTCTCTTAAAGAACTGTTATGGTTGCTATAACTTTGGCGGGCGTTGCACAATGGCGCTATGAATTATTGAGGAATGGGGAGGCCGAATTTGAGATAGTGGAGTAACAGCCGAACCCTTGTATCTGAGCATTTCCTCGGATTTTGACTCTCAAGGCTTCGTTCCAGGGGATGCAACCCTTCTTGCAGATAGTGTCGCAACCGGGTATTTTCCCTTTCTACCCGTGTCTCATAAGTCAAGCTTCACGCATCCTGTAGGGGCGGGTTTTACAAACAATATTTGATGACCGCAAACAATTTTGTAAACCCGCCCCCACACAACCGATAACCCTGATTAACCTGATGTTCGATCGAATCCAAAAAATGTAGATTCGGATTTGTCGTATTCGTGGGGGCGGGTTTATTATATTGTTGGTTTCTGACATAGATGATTGGTGAAACCCGCCCCTACACTTAACTCCTGTTCGTGGGGGCGGGTTTATTATATTGTTGGTTTCTGACATAGATGATTGGTGGAACCCGCCCCTACACTTAACTATTGACTAATGACTAATTCAAAAACGCTGCCTTGTACCGAGCACAAATTTGATTTCTCCTGCATCGCTAACCCCCATATCTAAGCGAATTAGTCCAAAGCCCGATCGCACCCTCACACCCACCCCAACACCCGCCCCAGTCCCCGGTTTGTCCCTGACGGAGGCCGGTTTTCCCAGTACGCTATCTCCCGTTCCCAAATCCGACTCAAAATCAACAAATATCACGCCGCCGACATCCCTGCCAACAGGAAACCGATATTCGCCGGAAGCCAAGAAATAACTCCGGCCGGTGCCAATATCCCCGCTATCGTAAGTCCGCACAGAATTGCGGCCGCCGAGGCGAAAAGCTTCTGTTGGCGGCAAATCCCCGATTACCGTCCCCGCTTGCAAGTTAAAAGCCAACATTTCGGGCAAGGCTTCGGACTCCAAACGGCCGAGCAAAGTTACTGGTACATACTGTATATAATTGGCCAACAGGCGGTTGCTCACAATGTTACCTCGCCCCAGAGGTATCGACTGCTCGGTACTGAGGCTGAGAATCGAGCCGCTGGTGGGGTTGAAGGGATTGTCCCGCCGATCGAGCATAGCGCCAAAAGAAACAGTGTATAACTCGTCAACGCCCGTGTCGCTGAATGTGAGGGGGTTGCCGAGTTCGTCGCGGCGGGCGATATTTAAGTTGCGATCGCGCGTGCTGATATTTGTATAATTTAATCCCAAAGTCGATTGCCAGTCGCCCAAAGGTCTGGTAAACCTGAGATTTCCCCCCCTCCGAATTTCCCGGACCCGGTTCCCGTTGGGCAAATCAATATCTTGGTTGAAAATTTCCGATATTCTGCGATCGCCAAAAGCTCTCACACTGTATCCCAAACGGTCTTCGGCGGCAACGTAAGGGCTGACAAACTCGACATCGTACTGGATACCTCGGAGGCTGGGCTGAAGTTCCACCTCCAGCCGCTGCGGGTTTCTGGCAAAAGTTCGATCGGTATATGAAAGAGGAACAGCAACGCCAATATCATCACTAAGACTGGCACTGACGCCAAAAGAGCGAGCCGATCGCTCTTGAACATTGTAGATAACATTAATATCCGTGCCAACTTCTTCGATCGAAACCGTAACCTTGTCAAACAATCCCAATTGCTGCAACTGCTGCAAATCCGATCGTACAGCGGACGGGCTGTAGTTATCTCCCGGCTTGAGTTTGAGCTCGCCTCGGATAAAATCTTCCGAAATTCTGCCCTCAACGGGATTCCCTTTTTGATCGACAGCTTCGCCTCTGGAATTGACAAAGCGAATTTTCACCTCAGCAACGTAAACGCCCTCAGCATTGCCAGCTTGACTGATTTGTAGAGTACCGCCTAGCTGTCGGGCGCTGCTGTTTACTGCTTCGGGGATTTCGGCTTTTGCCGCCAGCGTCGCCACCGGTTGCACCGGAATGATTGTTGACTGTTGACTGTTGACTGTTGACTGATGACTAATGACTAATGACTGATGACTGATGACTAATGACTGATGACTAATGACTAATGACTGTTGACTGTTAACTGTTGACTCGATTTTATTATTGTGATGCCACCGGAAACGATATGAGGGAGATTCCCCAGGGGATAGCTGCGCCGCGCCTACTTCTTTTGAAGCTGCCAGCTCATCGGATGCCGGCAAATCCCGCACAGTTGGACTCACCTGAGAGGTTGCACCATTCTCAATCAGCTTTTTATGAACAGGCAAGATGCCTGTTCCACAAAACAATTCATCTCTTGTGGAACGGGCATCTTGCCCGTTCTTGAGAATGGTGCCAGAT
>NZ_JAUBTO010000071.1:20809-39903 GCF_036702495.1 Microcoleus sp. C2D2
GTGAGACTCACCTCATCTGTGGAACGGGCATCTTGCCCGTTCTTGAGAATGGTGCCAGATGTGAGACTCACCTCATCTGTGGAACGGGCATCTTGCCCGTTCTTGAGAATGGTGCCAGATGTGAGACTCACCTCATCCTCCGTCTGTGCCCTTGTGGGACAGGCATCTGGTCTGTCAATTTCTGCGGTTCCCTCTCTAAACTGGGCCTCAGTCGGTGCGGCACTCGGATCTATTGCCCGCGCCGCCAATTCACCGCCCGCGAGCGCCGCCAAAGTCAAAAGTGCAATAATTGGAATTCGCATAGACATAAAACTCAAGCACGCCCAACGCATATTACCGAAAACCCGGCCCCTTAGCCTAATTAGCCGAAAAGAAACCCGGTATTTTTGAAGATACCGGGTTTCTGCGATGCTGAAATTTGGGAAAATACGATCGACCGCGGGCGATCGTAAAATTTCTTTAAAGAGCTTGTCGAGAAACTCGTTTCTCAAAATGAGCCTGAGTCTGCTGCAACAGTTGTTCGCGACTATCTTTAGCGGTGGTAATGGTAGGGAGCAAGTTGCGAGCTTGTAAAGTCATGTGAAGCTGTAGGTGTGCTACGTACTCACTGACATCTTCGCGAAGAGAGCAAGCCGGGTACTGTTTTAAAGTAGAGTTCAAAGTGTTCTCCTGCCTTGAGTTTGCAGCATTTTCTAATAATAATAGAGACTATCACGCTATATTTCTAATTCTCTACTCCGTAATGAAGTTTAACCTTTCAACTGCTGTTTTGTTACAATTGTTTACAAATCGATCTTACCTCTCAGGAGTCGATCGCCCATGCAGTCTCAAGCACTTGTAGGACACAAGCACACATTAAGTACATTTGTCAATAGCACCAGCCAAACAGCCGCCTACCTCAACATCGGGTGTGGCAGACCCTTATTGATGCTGCACGGTTTCTTCGGAGAAAAGACTTGCTGGCTGCCATTGATAGAGTTATTGCAATCTCAGTTGCGGTGCATTAGTTTAGATATGTTGGGTTTTGGAGACTCCAGCAAACCAGAAATCCGCTACGATGTAGCTGTAGAAGTTGCTTTTGTGCGACAAGTTGTAGAACAACTAAATATCGAACCATGCTGCATCATCGGACATTCTTTTGGCGGCCCGGTGGCATCTGCATATTCCCTAAAATATCCTAATTCTGTCAGCAGTTTAGTGTTAGCAGCACCAGCGGGAATTCGGGACGACAGTTTTTGCGGTCAATACGATGCTTTGCGACCGCTGCTGTGGGAAACCCCAGGCATGGATTGGGCCTTGCAGTTAGCCAAACCTTTTGCTAGTTTAGCGGGAAAAAGTGAGAAATTGCAGCAAACTTCCGGGTGCGCAGGGAGTTAATGTCTCAACCAGTAGCAAGGTCATTTTTAATGAGCCTGATGCGGCCGGAAGACGCAGTTGATACAGTAGAAAAAGAAATTCACCAACTGCAAATTCCTACCTTAGTCATCGCAGCAGATAGCGACGAAAGAATTCCTCTATGGCACTGTCAAACCTACACCAACGAGATATCCGGGGCCGAGTTAGCAATTATTCCCAATTCCACTAACGGGTTGCCGCAAACTCAAGCTCAAATCACGGCCAAGTTGATTAGTAAATTTTTGGATTATTAAGAAAAACTGTGCAAAAAGCCGAATCCGGAAAATTGTGATAAGCTTCAAATTGAAAATAATTGTGTTTTAGGATACTGCTTTAGTATGAAAAATAGAATATATTGGTTAGTGTATTGTACAAAAAATTTTTATGGCTCTCAAATCTTGTGTCAGCAAAAGCTACAGACATTTAGTTGAGTCGGGGGCATTACCAATAATGGCGAGACTGAAGAACTACTTTAATCTGGAAGAAATTACGACAGCCAGAAAAATTAGTGCGGCGGTAATTAATATCAGCGGTCGCCAGCGAATGCTTTCCCAACGAACGGCTTTTTTTTGCATGAGGTTAGTTTGCTCCTCGAATGCGGCAGAAAGAGAAAAACTGCGCGGGAATTTGTTAGAGGCGATCGAGCTTATGGAAAAATCGCATCGCGACTTAATTAATACTGGCAGCAGCATCAGCTTAGTGAATCGCCCTTCATTAAGCGTCGAGGCAATGTATTTTGAGGCGCCACTGTATCTAGACAAACAAGTCCGCGGATATATCGATCGAATTAAAGCATTCATGCAAGTTCCCGATGCCGAACTCAGGTTGGGAAATCCCCATCTGCTGTACATTGTCGAAGCTGCGGGCGGGGAATTGCTAGAAGCTTTCGATGCCGTGGTGAGTCAATACCAGCAAGAAAGCGAAATCGAACAATTTGAAATCGACCTCAAACAGGTTGAACTTTATCAAGAAAGTTGTGCTGCTACCGCGAAAGCGGAAGCTCAAGCGGCCGAACTCGAGCGCGCAGTTAGCGAACTCAAACAAACTCAAGCTCAACTCCTCCACAGAGAAAAAATGTCTTCCCTGGGAGCGCTAATGGCTAGTATCGTCCATGAAATTAATAACCCAGTTAGTTTCATTTACGGCAACTTGAGCCATGCGGAAATTTATATTCAAGATTTGCTACACCTGCTGCGTCTCTATGAAGAATACTGTCCCAATCCCTGTCCCGAAATCAAAGCTCAAATCGAAGAGATGGATCTTGATTTTCTAGTTGAAGACTTGCCTAAAGTTATGTCTTCCATGCAAATGGGTTCCAATCGCATTCGCGAAATTGTCAAATCTATGGGCAGCTTTTCGCGAACAGATAACAGTAACATGACCCCATGCGATTTGCACGACAGCATTGACAGCACCGTGTTAATTTTGCGAAACCGTCTCAATTCTCAAATAGACCGTCGCGACATTCAAGTAGTTAAAAATTATGGAAAATTGCCGGCTGTAGAGTGTTATGCCGGACAGCTCAATCAAGTATTTATGAATCTACTTACCAACGCGATCGATGCTTTGGACGAGGTAGCACAAAATCAGCCCGATGCTGTGCTAAAAATTTCGATCGGCACAGAATTAGCTGGGCCCGATCGCGTCAGAGTGCGGATTGCTGACACGGGAGCGGGAATGACACCACAGATAAAAGAACAAATGTTCGAGCAGTTTTTTACCACCAAGCAAATCGGTAAAGGTACTGGTTTAGGATTGTCTATTGTCTACAAAATCTTAGTAGACAATCACCGAGGAACGCTCAGGTGCGAGTCTGAACCCTCCAAGGGAACCGAGTTTATCATTGAACTGCCGGTACAGCAAACTTAAGCAATTTACAAACATCCAAATTTATGTATGTTAATTGTGCGACGGCCGTCCCGCCTGTATTAACTGTAATGAAAATTTACACATATCCTACGCTAATTCTAGCTTTAAAGTTGGCAACAGCTTTTCTAAATTTTTGAGAGATTTCTGTTGCCAAAGAACATCATTTGAACCCAATACCAAAAGCTGAATCGTTTTCTTTTTCCGGACGCTAATGACAAACTTAGACAGCATACTGATACCAGAACTGTTAACAAATTTCAAGTTTTTTAGGTTCAAGGTAATAGTAGGCGGTTCGCGATTTGCGACCTCATCTAACAATTCGGCTATCGGTGCATACTCTGCTGGCCCGCCCAGGCTGAGTTCGCCTTGGAAACAGACTGTGACTGATTCTCGATCGTACAGAATGCTGTAATCTTTACCTTTAATTTCTTGAATGCCCATTATTCTTTAGTTCCCTGAATAAAATACTGAAATCGCACAAGAGAGTAAATATTGAACAGGTTGAAACTAGACCCTAATTTGAACCACAGTCGTAACAGCGATCGTATCACTTTCTGCCCTTGGCTCGAATTTCCAACCTATCTTAGCTGAATAGTCATTAATCATAGTCAGCAATCCCAATCCCGAGGTGTCGCTTTCAGATTCAGCATTCTTTTCAACCTGCTGCAAATAAAGTTCATTTGGATCGGAAGCCAGAATTTCTTTAATAAACTCCTTAAACTTATTCGCCCCTTCTGAATTGACAGTATTACTGGCAAAAATAACCGCCGTCACCTCTGTTCCACAAATAAAGTGTATGCCAAATTTGACTTTGTAATTCGTATCATCTTTATTAAATTTTATCGCATTTTCTAACAGTTCGTTGGCGACATAGCTCACAACTCCCTTGCTTTGTTTAATCCGTTTCTTGCTGCTAGCATCCTCTGCGTCCATCGGTAGAAAGCTAGACAAATAATCGGCTACAAAATGAGCTGAAAGCCTGTTGTTGCGCCAGCGTTGCTTGATGGGACGAGAGCTCGGCGTAAAAGTAAGTTCTAGGGAGTCGTGCTCGGGAGGAAATTGATCGATGAATTCTCCACAGATTTCTGTCACCGTTTGTAAGCTTCCAGATGTCATTATTTTTATGCCTTCAATTAATTTTTATGTCACTTCTGGGTAAATTTCCACACGCCATTCCAGTTAGCGGGGATACTATTTTCTAACAGTGTTTGGATGCGTTCTAGGTAAAGTTGGCTGGGTTGATCGGCGGGATTTATCGCCACTATTTGTTCAAAACAAACTTTGGCATTAGCAAAATTCCCCTGAGAATATTGTTCGAGTCCTTCCTCAAAAATAGGCACAGTTTGAATTTTGAGCGATCGCACTGGTTCTAGTTCAACATCTAACACCTCACAAACAGTAATCGCTTCTTGTCTACCTTTGACAATAGCCCGATCCAAAAATCGAATATGATACTTTTCTGGTTGGCTCAAACGTTGTACCACATCTCCTGAAATTAATAAAGATACGCCATAATACTTAGTTAAACTTTCCAGACGCGCCGTGAGATTGACATGATCGGACAGCGCATCGGCTTGCATCCGGTTCGCGTCTCCAATAATCCCCACCATTGTATCACCGACATGAATACCAATGCCAATATTCAGCGGTATGTACCCATTTATTTGACGGCTTTGATTGTATTCTTGCAACTGTTCCAGCATCACAATTCCTGCCTGAATAGCATCATCAACGCCCTCGGGAAAAACTGCCATCACTCCATCTCCTATATACTTGACAATAAAACCGTTGTGATTGCGAATTTCGGGACTAATTCGCTGTAAATAGGTATTGATGAAGTCAAAGTTTTCTTGAGGAGTCATTTGCTCCGCCATCGTGGTGAACGAACGGATATCGGAAAACATGATTGCCATCTCTTTGCTCACGTGATCTCCAAGCTGGAAATCAACAATGCTCTGCTTGCCGAGAAATAGGAGATATTCATCGGGAATAAAACGCCCATAGCCCTGCAAAATTTTCTCTAATTCCTGTTCCCGCGCTTTCACGGTTTCCACCATATGCGAGAATACCTGTGCCAGTTCTCCCAGTGCATCACTACGCGCTGCCACATCTGACAATATCTCGGGTTCAAAGCAGTTATTTTTCACAGCAATAGCTGCATCTATCACCTTTTTGACCTGCTGAATGTAAGTCTGCATCTCTCGATTTTTATCACGCATCTGGTTTTCCAGATTTGTGGAGTGTTCCGTGATAATTTCTACTAAAGTTTCATAGCTATTTTTTTCCTCTTCTACTTCCTCAAGTTTTTGCATCAAATCCTGTAGCTGGGTATTGATTTTTTCTGTAGATGTATATTCTGCTACATTTATTTGGGGTTTCATAATTTCTTCTCCCGAATCTGGGAGCGCAAAATTGTTTCACTCGCTCGCTGTAAATTACTACAGCTTACACTGGCGGATCGAGAAATCCGGTTTGTGCTTCCATGGTTCCCGACTAAATCCAAGAGCGATGTTATAAACCGGGTTGATGACAGTCAATCACAAATTATACACAATATTTCCCTTTTGCTTCAAAACTAGCAAAGTAATGTCATCAAATACCGTTTCTTCTCCAATAAATTCTCGCAAATCCTCGATGGTGGCTTGCTTGATTTGTTCCGCGCTCAAATGCCAGTTTTGAGAAACCACTTCACAGAGTCTTTCGAGTGCGTAGAATTCTTTGCTGGTGTTTCTGGCTTCCGTGATGCCGTCGGTGTACAGCACCACCCCGTCCCCCGGCTCTAAGTCTATTAAAACATGGCCGATCAACTCGGAAATATCCTCATCTAAGCCGAGCGGAAATCCTAAATCTATTGTGTCTATCCGCTGGATTTCACCGCCTTTCCTGACCAGAAGAATTTCCTCATGTTGACCGCTGATACTAATTGTGCTATCGGCGTAGTTGAGCAGAGCTAGCGTCAGATTTTTTTCCGAGTTCATGCGCTGGACATTTTTATAAATAGTACGGTTGAGGGTATCTAAAAAGCGCACCGGGTCGGATTCTGGCATTTCCTGAAGAGTGTGGACAGCAGCTTGAGTCATCACCATTAAAATACCGCTTTCTAAGCCATGTCCGGTGACATCGCCGATGCAAATCGTGACAACCCCGTTAGTACAAAGTACGTCGTAATAATCACCACCTACTTCCGAGGCTGGCTCCATAAATCCGGCAATATCTAAATCTTCAATTGCTGCTAATTCCGCAGGTGTGGGCAGAATTAACTGCTGCATTTGTTTGAGGATATCGAGTTCGGAACTCATGCGGAGGTTTTCCGCTTTCAGGCGCTGGTTGAGAGCGGCAATTTCTTGAGTAGCTGTGGCGAGTTCAGAGGTGCGTTCTTTGACTTTATCTTCTAGATTTTCAAAGGATTCTTGCAGTTGTATCGCCATGCTGTTAAAGGAATTTGTTAAAGTTTTAATTTCAAAAATCCGACTGGAATCAACATTCTGGTTGAGAACACCACCTGCTAGATATTCTGAAGCTTGAGCAATTTGGTTCAGGGGGCGAGTAATCCAGCTAGCGGTGAGAATACCCACTCCAACAGAGACAATTAGAGCCACAATACACAGCAAAATGGTCTGGCGAGTGTTAGCATAAATTTGCGCCATAAAGTCGGCTTCAGGAACTACTACTACAATCAGCCAATTGAGACCGTACTTGTCAGTTAGCGGAGAAACTTGGAGAAATTGCCGCTCACCGTTCAGCTTAAAGTCAAGTTGAACAGTTTGATCGATGTCTTCCAAACGCTTGAATCGATCGAGCAGATAAACCACACTTTGACGCATCAGCGGGTTGCTGCTTTCCTGTGCTTTTATCCGCTTTGTATCTTTGCCGGTTCCTACCGAAAGAGGCTGTTCTTTAACCGAAGTGGCTATTAACTCACCCTGGAGTTCTATGATAAATACTTGACCGGAATTACCCACCCTTAAGGTTTGCAGGAAGTGGCGAATTTGATCGAGCCCCATCTGGCAAGTCAGCACGCCAATTAGTTTCCCTTCGGCATCGTAATAGGGTAGACTCGCATTAATTTGCAGCGTATCGTAGCCAAAATTAATATAAACTTCACTCCAAGCTGCCTGTTTCTTCTCAACAACAACGCTGTAAAAAGGGCGCGTGCGAACGTCATAATTGGGCGTGTTTTTGTCGATTGTTGTCGGGTTTCCCTTACCGTCAAGGTTGTAATATATCAAGTCGCCACCCCCCGGAATTAGTTGCTGGGCAAGCTGAGGTTGTTCAAGCCCAACCAGCCGATTTACCCAACCCACACGCAGGTACTGACCTTTTTCGTTGGCAATTCCCGCGTAGCCGATCGATTTAAATTGCAGAACTTGTTTCCAAAAATAGGGTCGAGCTTGCTCCAAATCGTCAAAGTTCAACACCCCCAAAGGTAAAGCATCCTGATTGATTTGATTCACCAGTGGCGGAGCTTCCAGATAGGTTTGGACGCGTTCGTAAACTCTCGAACTCACTTCGTGCCGCAACTGACTAACAATATCGTTGACTATCTGCTCTCCGTTTCTGTAAGAGAGATAGCCAACGCAGCCAACAGCAGCCAAAATTTGGAGCACAAAAGGAACCACCAAGACATTGCGGAGACGGAATTTGCTCGATCTGGAGGCGATCGCACGTTTTTGAGAAACCATTGTTAAAGACACTCCCAGCGGGCAGTTTACAGTAGGTTGATTAACTTTTCAAATGCTGTCGTAAACCGCCATAGCGGTGCCGCGAACATCAAAGGCCAGCTTCCGAACCAAGAAAGCAAATTACTTGAGCTAGAGATTGAGGTTTCACGCATTGGTGAGCATTTTCCGAACCCATTGCCATCGATTTGTCGGAGGATCGATCGCACTGGGGAGGACAGTATTAGCAGTTATATTAGTACCTTTTGTTTCATCTGCGATCGCCTTTGTGAGCGCCACCACTCCAGCTTTAGCAGCACAGCAAGCCGCCAATTGTCCAACCTGCTGTTCGCCCCCATGCCAACCCACAGTCAAACTCCCCCCCGGACGCCAGCCCACAATACTTGTTAGCCTTTCATGATTTATAAGTAAGTGGGTACAAATAAATATAACATGAGGAGAGGGCGGGTTTGGCAGTAGTAAACTCGCTGGTACCATAGACTCTAACTAAACGCGCCCCTACAATTACAGATTTTATATTATGGTTTTTTCCCATGACCTATTTACATTTTTGGATAGGTTAAGAGCAACTGACAATGTTATCATATCCAAAACTGAACAAACATCAACCAATCTGCGTTCATCAGCGCTCATCAGCCTGCATCAGCGGTTAAAATAAAAAAAAAATACCCAACAAAAATGCAAATTACTCAATCCCTCCACAGCGCCATACTCATCTCCAACCTGGAACAATCCCAACACTTTTACAGCACCGTACTAAAACTGCCAAAAATCGATCGAGACTTAAAATTTCCCGGTATCTGGTATCAAATCGGCAACTTCCAGATACACCTAATTTTAGCTGCAACAATTATACCAGATGCCGTAGACAATGAAAAATTAGGACGCAACCGACATCTAGCATTTTCTGTTGCCAACTTCGAGGCAGCAAAACAACAATTAATTGCTCACAATTGCCCGTTCCAAATGAGCGCGTCAGGTCGAGCGGCATTATTTACCCAAGATCCCGACGGCAACATCATCGAACTCAGCGAGTAACAGATGAAAATCATCGCCTATTCTTACACCGAACCGCTACTCGAAGCAGCACCAGCACCGGAAATTTGGGGTCAAGAGGTCGATCGAATATATCAAGACTTAGGAGGGCGGCAACAACTGCAACAACTCCTCAAAGACTGCCAAACAGAACCAGTCAAATACCTGTTAATTCAGCGCTTTGAAGAACTCGGCGACACATTACAGCAAGTGTGTTCGCACCTCGCCCAACTCGAAAACCTCGGCGTCGAAATCATCGTACAAGCAGAAACAGAACCGCGAAACCGCAAAAACTTGCTGCAAATCCTCGCAGAACTTCAGCGCAGCCAACACAGCCGCAGCATTCGCAAAGGACACGCCCGCAACCGCATCAAATCCCGGATTCCACCGGGTAAGGCTCCCTACGGCTACCGGCGCGGCAAAGAGCGCTACACGATCGATCGATCGGCCGCCGCCGCCGTCAAAGACTTTTTTGAACACTTTTTAATCTACGGTTCCTTGCGAGGTTCCGTGCGGTATTTAGCCAAGAAATACAGCAAAAAAATCTCCGTCAGCACAGGCCGCCGCTGGCTGACAAATCCCGCCTACCGAGGCGATTTGGCATATCAAAACGGCCAAGTAATTTCTAATACCCACGTCCCGATTATTTCCCGAGAAGAAGCCGCCCAAATAGACAGATTGCTGCGCCGCAACCGCCGCCTTTCTCCCCGCAGTGCCAGCGCCCCGCGTTCCCTCGCAGGTTTAGCCATTTGTGCGCAATGCAAATCGCCCATGACAGTTGCCAAAGTCACCTCCTACCGCAAAGATAGAGAATACCTTTATTTGCGGCCGATTAACTGTCTGTCCCAGCCTAAATGTAGCGGCTTTTCCTACCAAGAAATATTGCAATCAACCATTGAAGGAATCTGTCGGGATTTACCCGCTGCTGTCGCCGCGCTGCAAATGCCGGATATCAACGGAATCAAAGCAGGGACTAAACGGGCTATCGCATCGAAACAAGAAATCCTAGAGCAACTTCCCGCCCTGATTGAAAGTGGCATTTTAGACACAGAAACGGCAGAGTTTAGAGCCTACAAAATCCGCACGGAAATTGCCCAACTGCAAAGCAAATTAGCGCAACTGCCGCCAGTGAATTTGCGAGAAATAGCTCAAACTGTTTCTCTTCCCCAATTTTGGCTGGACTTGTCGGAATCGGAACGCAGGTTCTATTTTCGAGAGTTTATCGATCGCATTGAGATCGTCGGGGAAAATACCAATTGGCAACTGCAAATTATTTTCATTTTTTAAGGATTAGTGCGACGTCGATCGGTAGCTGCTGCGTTAGAAGCCCGACTTCTCTTAAAAAAGTCGGGCCTCTGGGTACTCTCTTAGTTCGCTAGGAGTGGACTTCGTGTGACAAGAATAGGTTGCAACCGCCGAATCATCTTTTTTAGCCTTTAGCCAATAGGCGATCGTATCTCCTTTACCTTTAACCGCGATCGCCCCTCTTTCCTCAAATACATACCGATCTTTTAACAGCTCGTAAATAGCAGTAGTAACTTGAATATACCCCGGTAATCCTTGAGATTCCATCCGAGAAGCAACATTAACAGTATCTCCCCACAAGTCATAGATGAATTTTTTAGTGCCAATGACGCCAGCAACTACTGGGCCTGTATTAATGCCAATCCGTATTTGAAAAGATTCGCCAGTGTCAGTTTTAAAATCAGCGATTACTTCCTGCATATCCAAGGCCATATTCGCGATCGCTTCTGCATGATCTGCCCTCGGCACCGGCACCCCCCCTGCTACGATATAAGCATCCCCACTCGTTTTAATTTTCTCCAAATCGTGTTTTTCAGTTAGTTCGTCAAACTTTGAAAAAATCTGGTTGAGGAAATTTACCACTTCTAGAGCTGAAATTCTGGCAGCAAGAGACGTAAAACCAACAATATCGGCAAATAGGACTGTTGCTGACTCAAATCTCTGGGCAGCAGCACCGTCGCCTTTTTTCAAATTTTCAACAATCGCGGATGGTAAAATATTTAGCAATAAACGATCGGATTCTTGTTGAGCAAGCCGTAAAGCTAGCTCCACCCCCTCCCGCTCTTTAATTTCGTTTTGCAAACGTTCGACAACTTCTTCTAATTGCTGCGTTTGCTCTTGAAGTAGCTTTTGCTGACTTTGAATTGTTAACTGATTTGCCACTCGTGCCAATACTTCTTTATTTTGAAAAGGTTTCGTAATATAATCAACGGCTCCCACATCAAAGGCTTTCACCTTATCTAAAACGTCATCTAAGGCGCTTAAAAAAATGATGGGAATAGAACTGGTTTTTGGTGAAGCTTTCAACTGTACACACACCTCATATCCATTCATCTCAGGCATCATCACGTCCAGCAGAATTAGATTCGGCGGAAACTCCTGCGCTGTAGCGATCGCCCTTTGCCCAGTCAGCGCTTTACGAACCTGATACCCTTGTGCGGTCAAAATTATAGATAAAAGTCGCACGTTATCTGGGGTATCATCAACTATTAGAATGCTGGCGGGAATTGTAGGAGATTGATTGCTGTTCATGTGAGCACGGTATTTTTAGTAGCTACAAGATATTAACGCTGACGTGCCGTAACTGCATATTTCGCTAGCTCTATAATATCGTCAAATAGGAAATTATGCGCTAAAGTAGTTAAATTTTGTGAAGCAGGAGCCAATTCTCTAGGCATTTCCTCAATCAACTGAAAAATTTTATCGTCGCAACATTCTTGGGCAGCAGTAGATATCTTCTCCACCCACTCCAGAGGCATTTGACAGAGTTGTGATGCTACAGCTTGATTGCTGGAAACTCCGCTAATTTCGCTTTCCTTTTCTAGTTTTGTATCATTTGTATCAACTGGTTCCTCGTAAACGTAGCGGATTCCTAAAAAGTCTTCCATTTTAGCAAATAATATCTTTGCCTCGAAGGGTTTAGCTATAAAATCATCACAGCCTGCAGCTAAAATACTTTTTCGTTCCTGTTCAAAAGCGCTAGCAGTGAGAGCAATAATCACGGTTGTTTTTCCGAGAGGATGAGCTTTAATTTGTTTTGTGGCTTCGTAGCCATCCATCACCGGCATCCGCATATCCATCCAGATCAGTTGCGGCTGCCAATCCTCCCATACAGCAACAGCTTCTCGACCATTTTCAGCTTCTCGGACCAGTAAGCCTATGGACGACAATAATCTTACTAAGACTAGGCGGTTATCTGCGCGATCGTCAACCACCAAAATCCGGTATTCTGGTTGATTTGGTGCTAAACCAATTACTTTTTTCTGCGGTTTAAGCATTTTAACATCGGTAGGATCGGCCAATCTGATTTGAATATCAAATGCAAACTTACTTCCCAAATCAGGCGTACTGCTGACAGTAATATCTCCTCCCATCATTTGTACAAATTTGCGGCTAATTGGTAGACCTAATCCACTCCCATGTTGAGATTTACGACCTGTTTGTGTTTGCTCGAAGGGTTCAAATAACTTATTCATCTCTTCTGCGGCAATGCCAGGACCAGTATCTTCAATTTCAAACTGAAGGCGTAAAAATTCCGACTTTTGTAAAAATACCGGGCGAATAGAATTCGCATCTACACAATCAAAGTCCCCATGCGAGGACTGTTCAGAACCCGCGTCGGCGGGTTTTGTTTGTAGGCGCATAAACTCTGCGGTTTCCACCGCCAAGCTTTCGTAATGATTAGAACCCGCGTCGGCGGGTTTTGTTTGTATGTCCGTAAACTCTGCTTTTTCAACCGCCAAGCTTTCTTCTACCTTCATTTTCACTTGCAAGGTAACGCTACCCGTCTCTGTAAATTTGATCGCATTTCCTAATAGATTAATCAAAATTTGGCGCAATTTACCTTCATCTCCCTTAACAAAGTGCGGTACGCCATCAGCCACTTCAAAATTTAGCTGCAATTTCTTAGATACAGCTTTCAATCGGAACATTTTTTCTAAGGTTTCTAGCAGTTCGATTAAATGAAAACTGCTTTCATTAAGCTTAGTTCTGCCAGCTTCAATTTTGGACATTTCCAAAATGTCATTAATTAGAGAAAGCAAGTGTTCGCTGGCGCGATTAATAATTTCTACGTGCTGCTGGTGTTGATTGTTTAGAGAGGAATCGCGCACCATCACCTGACTAAATCCGAGAATGGCATTCAGGGGCGTCCGCAATTCGTGGCTCATAGAAGAAAGGAATTCGCTCTTGGCGCGGTTAGCTTTATCAGCAGCTACGACAGCTTGTTGTAATGCTGCTTCTGCCAATTTGCGTTCGACAATTTCTGTTTGGGCTTGTTCAAAAAGAGTGGATTGCTGGATGGCAATTGCTAGCTGCACAGAAATTTGCTTGAGAGATTCTATCTCCGAAGAGTCCCAATGCCTTGGACTGCGGCAGTGATGAGCAATGAGTAGCCCCCACAAATTTTCACCTTGCAAAAGGGGAACCACGAGGTTAGCTTTAATTTCAAATTGCCTCAGTAAATTAATGTGGCACTCTGAAATACCTGCGGTATAAATATTGTCGATGGCGCGAAGGTGTCCCTGCTGGTAAAAAGAAATGTAGCCTTCTCGAAAGCAACAATCATTAATCTCAATTCCCCAAATCGGCATCGTATCGGCTGCTACCGACTCAACGGCGATAAATCCACTCCAATCTGGGTTAAAGCGGTAAATAACAGTCCTGTCTGTTGACAAAAACTGCCGCACTTCTTCCACAGCCATTGTCATCACTTCTTCTAGGTTAAGAGAGGAACGAATCCGCTCTTGAATGGAATTCACGAGCCGCTCCCTTTTTAGTTGTTGCTGCAAGGCTAGTTCCGCCTGTTTGCGAGCAGTAATATCTACTCCATAACCAACGCACTCTACAGGTATGCCAGCAGCATCTTTGACCAACTTAACCTCATCGTATATCCAGCGATAACTACCGTCTTTGTGCAGTTCGCGGTATTCGTAGGAAATCGATTCTTTTTCCAATATCTGAGCGAAGGCATTATCTACAATTTCTCGATCTTTGCGGTGAATGAGGCTATGCCAATCAAGGGAACCATTAATAAATTCTTGTGCTTCGTAACCAATCATTGAAACAATGTTTTCGCTGACAAAAGTTACCTCATGGTTCCCGCCTAATTGGCAGCTAAAAATTACCGCAGGAGTGGTCGCCAGTAAATATTGGAAGCGTTCGGTGACCGATCGCAATTTTAACTCGGCTTGCTGGCGCTCGCGAGCTTCCATTTCTAAGCAAGTGTTGGTTTGTCTCAACTGTGCGGTACGCTCTTGCACTTTAATTTCTAAATCTTCATAAGCACAGCGTAAAGCTAGTTCTGCCTCTTCACGCACGGCCATTTCCCGCTGCAACTTAAGATTAATTTCTTCTAATTCTTGGGGAGTTCTTAATGATAAAAACTGGGGTAATAGCGTTACCATCGATCCGGCTGTGTAACAAGAAAACAGTGCAGTAATTGCTTTTTCAATCCCCGACAGCCAATAAGCGGAATGCCACAGCGTCCAAATTTCTAACAAGTGACCCGTGCCGCAAAGAATAATAAATGCGCCAAATAAAACAAATATTTTTAAGAAAGGAACATCGCGCCGCTTAAAAACAAAACAAATCAGCATCGCCGGAATTGAATAGTAGGCGATCGCGATTAAAAAGTCGGCGGTGACGTGCAGCCACACCAAAGGCGTTTGCCACAGATAGCAGTGACCGTGCGGCATATACTGAGTAGGAGAAAAGATATTTTTGACGAATTCCCACATAATATTTGCTATTGGCATATAAGATGGATTTGATGATGCCTAACTTAGGAGGCAAAAAAGTCAAAAAAATCGAAAATTATCGCCTAATTCGGAATTATTTATTACCGCCTCAACAATAATTGTTCATAACAGCTTGCTTTGGGGCAAAATGGCGATCGCACAGGGGCGATCTACAAGGAATTTTAATGATAAACTCAGTTCCTCTCCCCACCTCTGAAGTGCAGTGCAAAAAACCTTCATGGCTTTGAATAATTTGATAAGAAATCGCCAAACCCAGACCCGTACCATAACCGATAGGTTTGGTCGTATAAAAGGGATCGTAAATTTTAGCGAGTGCGTCAGAATCTATGCCATTCCCATTATCAGCAATGCGAATCTCCACCCACTTGCCATCAACTAAAAGCGTACTGATGCGAATTGTTAGCAGTTGGCAATGGGTATATAGTAAGTGGTCAGGGAATCTTTTTTGCCAAGAGCGTTTGGTCGCTTCTCCCTGCTGCGCCATCTGTTCTAAAGCATCAATAGCATTAGAACAAATATTCATAAATACTTGGTTAAGCTGTCCAGCGTAGCATTCCAACTCGGGCAAATCTCCATACTCTTTAATAACTTGGATAGGCGCACGTTTTGGTTGTTCTTTCAAGCGGTGTTGCAAAATCATTAAAGTGCTGTCGATACCTTCATGGATATTTACCTTTTTCATATCGGCTTGGTCTAAGCGAGAGAAGGTGCGTAAAGATTTAACAATATCGCTAATCCGCTCTGCTCCAATCTTGATCGAACCAAAAAGTTTTTGCAGGTCTTCTAAAATAAAATCGAGTTCTATCCTGCGAATCTTGTCTGCAATTTCCGGCGCAGGAGTGGGGTAATAAACTTGATAAATTTTAATCAATTCCAAAAGGTCTTTAATGTATCCCTGAGCCGGAATCAGATTGCCATAAATAAAGTTAACAGGGTTATTGATTTCGTGAGCAACGCCAGCTACCATTTGCCCCAAAGACGACATTTTTTCATTTTGTACGAGTTGAGCTTGGGCGCCTTTAAGTTGTTGCAGAGTGTTCTCTAGCTGATGAGTTTGTTCTCGCAGTTTAGCTTCCGATCGCCGCAATGAATTTTGGGCCAAGAAGCGATCGCGATTTTCCTGTTGCAAAAGTTCATTAGCAACTTCTAAAGCGAGGGTCCTCTCCATAACCCGTTTTTCCAATTCCAGCATTAATTCTGAGAGTGCTTCCTGAGCTTGTTTGCGATCGCCAATCTCTTTTTGTAAAGCCAAATTTGCCGCCGCCAATTGATCGGGACTGGGGATAGCCAAGATTTTTGGGATGAGTTCCACCAGCACTGCTGCTGTACATAGCGAAATCAGCGCCGTAATCCCTTTGAGAAAACCAGAGAACCAATAATTAGGATGCCACAGCGTCCATATTTCCATAATATGGGTAATGCCGCAGCAGATAATAAAAGAGCCAAACAGCATGAAAACCCAGTCAAACGGCACGTCTTTCCGCTTATTGACAATATAAATCAGCGCGATCGGTATCAAAAAATAAGCCACGGCAATCAAAGCATCGGACAAAATGTGGAGCCCTACTAACCCAGGCCTCCACAAATAGCAATGACCGTGAGGAATAAAATAATTAGAAAACATTTTATGAACCATTTGCATCACATCAACTCGGTTACTTGCTAATCTTTTTAAGAGGGCTTACAGGAAAATTTAAAAACCTGCTGGCACAAAAAGAAGAATTATGCTGTTGGACTTAACACTTGTGAGGAGTAGATGCAGCCCTATGAAACTACATTGAATTAAATTAACATCAATCTACTAATTTTTGGCAAGGTTAACTGTCACATCTTTAATTGTGGCTTCACGACCAACTGTGACACCTGCATGACATTTTGGTCCACGAGCAAGAAAAAGTGACCGCTGCTACCAGAAAGGGAACCCCACCAGCACCTCTTGAAATTGGGTTGTGGCGCTCAGTTACCAGTGCATCCTTTATTGATATTGGTGCGCTTCGGTGATATTGAACGGATTTTACCTGTTATCCCCTGAGAAATATCGCTATAGGCTGGCGTCGCAATCAAATAGGCGATCGGCTTTAGAGTTAATCATAAGTGATAATATCAAGGATACACTTACGGAATAATTGCAACTTATGACGATAGATGAGGTACTACAGCTAATTCGTGCCCGATTGCAAAAAGATTTACATCCAGTACAAGAAATCATACTCCGCCAAGTTTGGGAAGGAAAGACTTATACAAGCATCGCATCTACCTCTAATTACGGAGAGCATTATCTCAGAAACATCGCCTCCGGCTTGTGGCAATCTCTCTCTGAAATCTTGCAGAAACCTATTAGCAAATCAAATTTTCGTTCCTCTCTAGAATCGCGTTCCCTAAATGCTGAGGAACGAGTATTAATTCAAGAATCCATCCGCAGCCAATGCGTAGCAACACTTTTAGAATATCCCGGCTCTCCCGTACCCCTCGGTTCGCCATTTTATATCCATCACCCGCTAATTGAAGAACTCGCCTATCAAGAGATTGCCAAACCTGGAAGTGTTCTGCGGGTTAAAGCTCCCAGGAAGATGGGTAAAAGTTCCCTCCTGCTACGGATTTTAGATCGCGCTAATTCTCTTGGCTGCCGAACTGTAAGTTTGGATTTTCAGCAAGCCGAGGAATCTGTTGTAGACAACCTAGATAAATTCTTGCGCTGGTTTTGTGCCAACATCAGCCGTTACCTAGAATTGCCACCTCTATTAGATGATTATTGGGATGAAGATATGGGTAGCAAAGTAAGCTGTACTATCTATTTGCAACAATATGTATTAGCAGAAATAAATGGACCTCTAGTCTTAGCTTTAAATGAAGTAAATAGAATTTTCGAGTATCCAAAAATTGCCCGAGAATTTTTGCCACTGCTGCGAAGCTGGCATGAAGAAGCAAAGCGGATTAAAACTTTGGCAAAACTGCGGTTAATAGTTCTTCACTCCACAGAAATTTATATTCCTTTAAAGCTCACTGAATCGCCTTTTAATGTCGGTTTGCCGCTGCAATTGCCCTATTTTACAGAAGAGCAAATACTTGCTTTAGCCCAGCGTCACCGACTGGATTGGACAGATAGCCGCGATCCCGAGCGACTGATGGCAATGGTGGGGGGACATCCTTATCTGGTACGGCTAGCTCTTTACCATCTCTGTCAAAACAGTTTAACGCTAGATCGGCTACTACAACAAGCTCCCACCCTAGGGGGAATTTATAAAGATTACTTGCGGAGTTTTTGGGCGACATTGCAAGAGTTTCCCGAACTTGCGGTTGCACTTAAACAAGTGGTAAAATCTGATCCCGGCGTGGAATTAGATCCGATAGTAGCTTCTAAATTAATGAGTATGGGGCTGATTCATATCGATAACAACCGCTGTACGCTAAGCTGCGAGTTGTACCGCCTGTATTTTGGTTCGCAAAACTTGATTTAGTTATTGCCCCACCTGAAAAATCTGTTCTGCAGTTAAGTTTAAATCGGGGAAGGCAAGGGATCGCACCACATCATCACCTCTAAACTGATTAACTGCATACTCACCGTCAACCAATTGGTTTACGGAAATGGTTGGTTGCTTGGGGTTGCCAATATATCTTCTGCCGCCTAACCCTAAATAATCGACAATCCAGTATTCAGGAATTGCCAATTTTTCATATTCTGCTAACTTTATCAAGTAGTCATCTTGCCAATTCGTACTCACGATTTCGATGACTAAACGGATTGTTTCACCTCGGGTAATAGTCGAGCGCTTTTTCCACATCGGTTCCGTTTCGATTTGTTGCCAATCTAACACCATCACATCTGGGCTGTAGCCAGACTTATCAGAATCAATAGCCTTAATAATTCCTTGGCGGGGAATGAAATAGGGCAAAGCCAAACGTTCAATCTGAACGCCTACTTTGAGGGCTAGGAAACCCCCCACCTGTTCGTGTGTTCCAGTTGCTTGCATTTCGATAACGGCTCCATCATGTAGTTCAAAGCGACCTTGACCCTCTGGATACCAGTCCAGAAACTCGTCTAGGGTCATTTGTTTAGACTGGACTGGTTGTTCTTGAATGAGCATATTGATTCTCCTTGTTTGCTGTTAATTTTAATGTTAATATAAATTTACAACATTCGGCTATATTGTATAATAACTTCTAGTTGTTACTTGGTCAATTTTATTATAAAAACAATTACTTTGGCAACCTCAATTTTACCGATGGATTATAATTCATATCCTGTCCGATCGTTCGCCCATAATACAATTGCCGGGGCGGGTTTGTGAGATTGTCCGTTTTTGGCAAATATTATTGGTGAACCCGCCCCTAC
>NZ_JAUBTO010000072.1:0-39334 GCF_036702495.1 Microcoleus sp. C2D2
ATCGATTCCGGTTGCACCGTCCGCATTGTTGACTGTTGACTGTTGACTGTTGACTGTTGACTGTTGACTAATGACTGATGACTAATGACTAATGACTGATGACTAATGACTGTAGCGGTGTCTTTACCGATCGGCATATTGCAGCAAAGTGTCCACACTAGCATTGTGGTCTATGAAAGAAAACAAATGTTTGAAGACGAGTTTTCCCTCTGCATCCAAAACAAACTGAGCGGGCAAAGGAGCACCTAATGCCTGACCGACTTGATAAGCCCGAAACACTTTTACGCCGGGATCGGACAGCAGAGGCATTTTCAAGCCTAAATCTCTAACCACAATTTGGCTTTGGCGATCGTCGGTACTGGCAATCATCAATAATTCTATATTGCGATCGGCAAATTTTTCCCAGTTTTCATTCAAAGCTTTAATGTGAGGAAAACAGAAAGGGCAATATTGCTTTTCAGTAAAAATCCGCGTAAAAGCCAGAACTACCGGCTTATCGCCCCGATAATTCGACAGCCGCACCAATTTGCCATTATTAATATCCGGCAATTCAAAATCCGGCGTCATCTGTCCCAGCTTCAGAACATTACTTGCCGGAACAGGCAATAAATTTTGGAAAAACCGCTCATTTAACAAGCCGCTAAAATTAGTAGAAGTCAGCATATTTCCTAATTGGGTAATTGCTAAGTGCTAATTGGTAATTAAAAATCCGGTTAAATAAATGCCTCTGCGGGTACGGACACGGCAGCGCCGTGTCCCTACAAATATAATCTGCTTAAACTGCAGCAAAGAATACCTTAGACTTGACCGGATCGGGAGTCATAGTCTTGTCACCGGGCTGCCAGCCGGCGGGACAAACTTCATCGGGGTGAGACTGGACGTGTTGGATAGCTTGCAGAGTGCGGAGAGTTTCGTCCACGTTGCGGCCGAAGGCAAGATTGTTGATAGTAGAGTGTTGGATGATGCCTTCTTTGTCGATGATAAACAGACCTCTGAGGGCAATGCCTGCTTCTGGGTCGAGGACGTTGTAGTCAGAACTAATTGTTTTTTTGAGGTCAGCAACTAAGGGATAGTTAAGGTCGCCGACACCGCCTGATTTGCGGTCTGTTTGTATCCAAGCGAGGTGAGAGAATTCGCTGTCAACGGATACGCCGAGGATTTCGGTATCGATTTTCTTGAAGTCCTCGTAGCGATCGCTAAATGCTGTAATCTCAGTCGGGCACACAAAGGTGAAGTCCAAGGGGTAGAAGAACAAAACTACATACTTTTTGAGATGATAGTCGGACAGTTTAACTGTCTTGAATTCCTGATCCACTACGGCTGTTGCTGCGAAATCAGGTGCAGGTTGACCAACCCGGAGGCATTCACTGGTCATAGATTTTGTTTCCTTTTTTACGAACTGTTACAAATCTATCATACTCATCAAAAAATTGGGTAGAAACCCCGTCCTTTTAGGACGGCTTTGTGTTACAATATGATTGGTCAATGACCCACCCGCGACGATGGAGACATAAACCCTAACACCAAAGCTTGCAATGACTGCAACGGGGAAGAAAAATCGGTAGACCGGGAAAAGAGGACAGGGCAATGGGCAGTCCACCCCTAGAATCAAACAACAAAGATTTTTGTTGGTATTCGACACATAAAACCGCTTTCTCTTGCGGGGTTAGTCTGTGGAGCGAGCATAAGACCAAATCTCCTTGAGGGTGGAGGCAGTTGCATTCGAAGCAGAAAGGTTCAAGAAGTGATTCTTGGAATCACTGTGCCTTTAGGTCAGTGAGGATGTCAAAACGACTACAAGTATCTTCTTGACAAATCAAAAAAACACGCTCTCAATATTGAGAGCGCGGTTTTTTTAATTAAATAATGGCTCAGGCGGGATTTGAACCTGCGACCTTGGGCTTATGAGTCCCCTGCGCTAACCACTGCGCCACTGAGCCAAATCTACTTCACGATTTACTATCATAGCACGGTAGGACGAGCTATGTCTTCTTTTCAAACAACCGAATTTCTAATAACTTCTAGTAAAAGTTATGAGTTTTGGTAATCATTCAAAACCCATAACTTCCGACCAGTCGTTACCGAGAAGCGCTGGACGCATCGTCGGGCAGAAAAGCCATTGGATTGATAGCACCCTGTCCTGCGGGATGAATTTCAAAGTGCAAGTGCGGCCCGGTACTGAAGCCAGTGCTGCCCATTTCTGAAATCTGTTCCCCTTGAGCGACTCTCTGACCCTTTTGCACCAAAATCCGGCTGTTGTGGGCATAGACAGTCTCAGTGCCGTCTGGATGGGTAATTTCCACCAGATACCCGTAGCCGCCGTCATTCCACTGAGCATAGGTAACCACCCCGTCAGATGCTGCCACAATTGGCGTGCCGATCGGCCCTGCAATATCAATTCCCTTGTGCATCCGTCCCCAGCGCCAACCGTAGCCAGAAGTCAGAACGCCCTTAGACGGCCAAATAAACCCGTTAGCCGACTGTTGTTTGCCGCTAGGCAGATAAGTATCAGGGTTGGAAAGCGGAGGCAGTTCCGGAGAAACCATGCGTCCCAAAGACGGGTTGCTCAGGGGGTCGTAACCATCGGCTCCCAAAGGAGCAGTTGCCACCACAGGCTGCTCCTGAGTATTTGTCGGAGTCAGGTTTATCGGTTGCTGTTCCGCTGCGCGAGCTGGATCCAAACGCTCTTGCTGCTGCTTCTGAACCTGCTCGGACCAAGCTCTCGATGGCGGTCTGCTGATTTCATTCTGCACCGCCTCAGTATAGTCGGGGGTGTAGAGATAGGGATTGACACTTGGGAGCTCCTCAGACTGGTTGCTAGAGACTCTTGGCGCCTCCGGTCTGTCAGTTGGAGCCAGCGACACCGCATTCGCCCCGATCGAATTGCGCGAGGCACGATATTCTTCTCGCAGCCTGACCACTTCTGCCCTCAAGCGTTCGGAATAAGGGTTGAGAGCTTCTGCTGTGGGGAGAGCCTCCGAATTCGACTCTGGTAAAGCGCTAGTTGGATCGGCATTTAAACCCTGGGCGCTAGCATTTGGCACGAAGCTGACCGGCTGCGGGTATTCTCCCGTAGCGCTGGCGGTAGCAGTTTCACTGGCTGGCGAGGGCAGGGCACTGGTGTCAACTGCACCTGTAAATGTTGGTTCGCCGCTCAGATTCAGCTTCCCGGGGTCGCTAATGGTTTGGGAAACTTGAGTTAGCGGAATGCTGTTAACTTGGGGAACCATCGGCGCTGAAATATTGTTCAGACCTTCCAAGTTCGCCAGGGGAGAGACAACCGGGACTGTGGGCGCGGGTGCTGCAACGCCAGCACTGGCTATGGACGAGGTAGACGAGCTGGGGTTCAAAGATGCGGGAACCGAAGTCGCCGACCAGACAGATGTAGAGTTGGATGCCGAATAAGAGGCTGCCGCCTGCACCGCTGGATTATTTGACCCAACTTGGGGAATTTTCAGCCGTTGATTAACATTCAGCAAGTTAGGGTTGCCGAGCTTGTTGACGGAGATCAGCTCTTTGGGTGATACGCCGTGACCTTTGGCGATCGCATCTAGCGTATCTCCCGGACGCACCCTGTAGAGTACCTCAGCCGGCCGGCCGGTACTTCCCGCTGGGGGGACTAGCACAGCCGAGGGCAAACTGGGTGTTGCCAGAGACTGTTCAATTGACTCGAATGCTCGATCGGCCGATGCTGCTTGACCGACCCCGGCATTTGGAATTACAGGTGTGGTCCCGAGGTCGGGAATAGTTGTCTCTGTTGCAGAGCCGGGGGATGCCAGCGTCGGTGCTGACTCCGGCAAAGATGCCGCAGGTGTAGATAAATTTGCTCCCCCCTCAGACCCTAACAGGGTTCGACCCGATTCTGTGGTGCGGTTTTCCTGTTTTTTCAAACTGTCGATCGCCCCCTCTGCATTCGGGATGTCGATCGAACTTTGTTCCGGTACCGTCGTGACAAGCGGGGTCGCTGCGGTTGATGGCAGCGCTGTCATGGCAGCACTATCCAACGGCTCGGAGCCAGTCAGATTTAACTTTTCTTCGGGATTGACCGCCGCTGTCGGCTCTAGCTCCGCCACGGCGGTATCGGCGGCGTTCTGTTGTGGCGCGGCTCCCGGAGCCATAGGAACACTGAGTTCTTGGCCTACTTGGAGTAGGATATCGGGTTTGATGTCGTTGGCAGTTGCTAGTGCCAACGGTTCAACTTCATAATCCCGAGAAAGCTCCCAAAGGCTTTGCCCCTGCTGCACCTTAACCGCCACCGGGTCAGAATGTGAGCCGGGCTGTTGGGCCCTGGAATCATCAACTTGTGCGGAGGTAGCGGGCCCGTTGGCCGATACTGGCTGTACTTCAGCGGTGGATTCTGATGTCGGTGCGAGTTCAGACGCGCGAGCGCTGTCTCCATTTCTCGGTAGCAGGATGCCAGAAGCACCTACCGATATTGCCAGCCCGATCGTGGCGAGAGAGCGAACTCTGCCTGTGCTGAGCGTTGTCTGTTTGGACGGTTCCGCAGAACCGTCTCTGTCGATTTCACTAGCCTGAACAGGCTTAATTTGGGGATATGTTCGTTTCAAAAAAACGACCTCCTACTGAGAAGCGCTAACTGTCCTTGGAAACACTCAAGGGGATCGCATGACGCTGAATTTAAATCAACAAGCAAAAATATTCTGATTGTTGACAGCTATCATGCTTAGGCCAGATTACCTTGCTTTTTTAATTTAGACAAGCTCAAACCGTCAAAAATTTTGAAATTATCGGTCTAAGCTGCTGCAATTAACCCCAAAAGCCTTACACCGCAATAGCTGGAACGAATACATAAAATCTTCGTTTCCGTAAGGCTCTGAACACTTACCTATTATCCGACTGTATGCTAATTTCCGGACAGGCTACAACCGTATATTTACTAGATATAGTGTTCTGACCCAAGCTGGTGCTCGCTAACGCCCTAAATCGCTAACATCCTCTGTTTTTGTTGCTGAATCATCTTGCGAGTAATTTGGTGTTGCTGATAACAATCTGTTTTTGCATCAATAAAATATATTAATCTCGGCTATCGAGATTTTCACCGCTTTGATACAAATTTCTTATACTTAAATGGAGATTTGGCAGCCTCCGGCAGCTATTAAATATCTATATATTTATGTGTTGATAATGATCGATCCCAGCTCGCCCAACTGTCGTTTAGCCTCAAATAAACCTACAGCGGCACTGACGGAGAGGTTCAAACTCCTGACTCCAGGCTGGCTCATAGGAATAAAAACTGTGGCGTCGCAGGCATCTAAGACGAATTGGGGAATGCCTACAGTTTCCGAGCCAAACATCAGCCAGTCGCTGGGCTGAAATTGGAATTGCGCGTAACTGCATCGCCCGCCAGTGCTGAATCCGATCGCTCGTCCCCCGCGCTGCTGGCGACAAGCCAGAAAAGCCGCTAAGTCTTCGTGGCAGTGGAGATTGACGTAGGGCCAGTAATCTAAGCCGGCCCGTTTCAGGTAGCGATCGCTAATTTCAAACCCCAGCGGGCCCACTAAATGCAGTTCCGTGCCTGTAGCAGCGCAAGTGCGGGCGATATTGCCAGTATTCGGGGGGATTTGCGGGTGAATCAAGACAAGTTGGGGCATGAAGCTAATAAAAAGCAATAAGTACAGCTATTGGGAAATTTATAAAACTACCCACAAGTAGATATACCTTATAGCTTTTATTTATAACCTTTGTCGAGCTCCATTGATTAAATATTCTGATTTGTTTTTCGACCGCGCTCTGCAACTTTTGACCGAAAGCATCCAGGATACAAGCCCCCGGATTCATCCGTCCAGAAATAAAAAACCTGTATCCGATGAAAATTGCCCCCCGAATTTATCGGTGGGGTCAATGCTTCAATTCTTTAATCTAAAATCTAAAATCTACAATCGATTGACCGGGAGGTTCGGGCTATTTGTATTGGCTGAGTACGCATAGCCAGGGGGCTAGTGAAAGCCCCCGTTATCAGAAAAATGGGTCTAAAACCCCGTCATAAGCTTGACGGCTTTGGGTTAAGATAGAAAAGTCTACAGGCTCAAGACACGTTGAAACAGCGGGGCGTGAGAGCGCACCTAGACAGTTTGGATGGGCAATGCTTAACTGCAACCCTGAAGACAACAAGTATTGTACTTGCGGACAAAACAGAATAGTCGCCATAGGGCATTGGGAGACTCTAAACGGACGTGGAGCGACTGTAAGACTACTTCGGTAGCACGTTGCTGTGAAGCGTCAAGGAATCCTCGCTCCTTGAGGACGAGGAGGTATGTCAAAATAACGGCGGGTACTTCAGGCAACTAACTGGGCGCACAAGTTGTCTTCGAGCTCCCATTCTTGGTGAGCCATGCCATTAATCCCTTGCAGAATAATACTGCGGGTGTCCGAACCGCCCTCGTGCAGCTTCAACCACTGCTGGGCGGTGTTGCCTTCCCGGAGAATCTTTTTGAGCGGCGAGAGAAAGCAACTAAAGCCTCGTTTTTTGGCGCTCGGCCAGACTTCTCTGTAAATTTCCTCAATCCAATCTCGTGCCAGAATAGTTCTGCCGTCTTGCCAGTGGGTGAGTTCGGCATCCAAACTTTGCCCGGATGCAGCAATTTCGTTGGCGTCTGTGAGGGCAACTAAGTCTTCGTTGCGGGTGGCCGCCGGTAAGGTGCACAGTTCTAACGGGTCTAAGCTGGGGTCTTCCATCATCTGCCAAATGCGAGCTTCTAGTAAGGCAGTGATGGCCAACAAAGCCAGAGGATTGACTTCGAGGTCGCAAATTCTCAGTTCGAGGCGGTTGAGACAGTAGGGGCGGCGATCGCCATTGGGCCGCACTGCAGACCACAAATGGCGGACGTTTTGCATGGTGCCGAGTTCTAGCTGTTCTTCAGTCCACTGGATGTAATGTCTGTGACTTTCAAACAGGGGGACGATGGCGGGAGTTTTGGGAAACAAACCCCACCTAGTGGAATGATAGCCCGTGACTTCGCCGTCGAGGAAGGGGGAAGAGGCGCTCAAGGCAAGGTACAGCGGTGCTTCAACGCGGACGAGGCGGATGGCGCGCATCAGCAGTTCTGGTTGGGAGATGCCGATGTTGATGTGAATGCTGGCGGTGACGACTTTGGTGCCGTAGGTTTGCTCTATGTAGGTGTGGTAGGGGTTGTTGGGATCGGATCGGTAAAATCGATCGCTCCCCCCGAGAGACAAGGTACTTCCCGGCAGCAAGGTATAGTCGCCCAATTGTTTGAGATACTCGCGCAGCCGGACTCGCGGCTTGACTAAGGCGCACAGCAGGCGATCGTAGCTGCACAGCGGGGCGGTCGTGTACTCCACATTGCGGCTATCAGGCTCCCGCACAAATCCCTCTAGATCCGCAACTATGCGATCGGAGAGACCGACAACCTCACCTTGGGGAGTGCCGGTATACATTTCTACTTCAAAGCCTTTTGATAGCAGCACGTTTGTTCCTCAGCTAAGTTGAGTGCTAGTTTCTAGTATCCCAAAAATTGACCTGTTCATACTATCTTCCACGAGGCAGAGTTGAAATTTTTCGCGACTGGCACTGAAACCCGGTTTTTCGTCCCCAGCAAGTTTGAGCGTTTGTGTGTTAGTTGCGATCGGGCTGGCACAACAAATACTGCCATCGCCAAGAGTTTCCGAGGCGGTTTGAGGCTCAGAAAGGCTGTTTGTTCGATCGCGGGCGTGTTTTATATCGGCATTCGCGATCGCACCTATGGTGAAGAGAACCCACCCCTGCCTCAGACAGAACTTAGAAATCACTGCCTGCTGCCTTCCTTCTAGCTTCTTCCTACTCCCCTCTTGCTTCTTCCTTCGACAGATCTTTTCTGCCTTGAGGGGGATAGCCGCAGATATATCTTGGGTGCGATTCTAAAAGATCGCTCTGCAATATTTTTGAGCTATTATTAACCCCTGGAAATCCCTGTGAAAGAGCCAGAAAAAACCCCTCCCAGTTTTTGGAATATGCTAAGCAATTTAGCCTTAGTTCGGTTTTTGCTTTTATTTGCTTCAGGTTGGGCTGGACTGCAACTTTTAGCTTACTTTGAAACTGCCGTCGCGGTTTTCACGATTGCTGCACTCGTGGCTTTTTTGCTCAACTATCCGGTGCGAACTCTCCAGAGATTTTTACCGCGAAGTTTAGCTGTCGCCTTAGTTGTCTTGCTCACCATTTTAGTTTTTGGCGGTCTCACCGTCACCGTAGGCGTCACTCTTTTATCTCAAGGGCAGCAATTAATTGACAGCATGACTGAATTTGTGAATGCTCTAGCGCCTCTGTCCGAGCGCATCGAAGCATTCCTGCGGGCGAGAAACCTGCAAGTTAACCTGCGAGTTATTGAGGAACAACTGCGAAATCAAGCTTTGGCTGGAGTTGTTTCGAGTATTGCTTTTTTACAAGTATTTTTAACCAATTTATTGAATTTAATATTAATTATGGTGGTGGCTTCTTTCATGTTACTTGATGGAGAAAGGCTGTGGGTGTTGGTTCTAAAATTTATACCTCGACACCTGCACAGGCGTTTAAGTTTAACAATAGAGCGAAACTTTTTAGGATTTTTTCAGGCACAAATTCTCTTAATGTTATTTTTGACAACAGCAAGCTTTGTAATTTTCCTGCTGTTAGATGTGAGATTTCCTTTAATTTTAGCATTTATTATCGGATTGTTTGATTTAGTTCCGGGGATCGGAGCGACGCTGGGAATTAGCTTAGTGTGTTTTCTTGTATTGTCTCAAAATGTGTGGCTAGCTTTAAAAGTCTTGGCAGCTTGCATTGTTTTGCAGCAAATTCAAGACAACTATATTCATCCGAGACTCATGCAAAATTCCCTTAACCTCAATCCGGTAGTGGTGTTTTTTGCACTGTTAGTAGGCGCGAGAGCAGCAGGACTTTTAGGCATATTTCTCGCTATTCCGCTCGCGGGAGTGATAGTTAGCTGGTTTGAAATTGAAGAAATGCAAGCGGAAGCTTAATTGCTCCAGCCATCCTATTTTATATCAAATCCGGCTGAAAAACCAAGTTTTAAGCAGCAGACTAGAACCCGAATGCCTAGAACAACTCTCCTTTGCGTAACGCAAAACTAAAAGTAAAGAGAAAAAAGCAACGTAGGGTGCACCGCTCGTGCTAACCTTACTGCGTAAAGTCAATGAATAAATTGCAAGTCAGTAGGAAATCTGGCATTGCTGAATTAAGGGATGAAGCGGGTACAGGCATCTGGCAACAGTTTTCCCACTGCTTTTAGCCAAGTAATAATGGTTGTATGATGAACACGCAATGACCGCGCTCAATTGCTCGCATACCCATGCCATTGACATAGATTTTAAGACATTCACGTTTGAGTTTATCGCTATAGCCACGATTGGTTGTCGGTAGAGCAACTTTCACGGGGCGACCACAATTGCGGCAGAGGTAATGAAAGCTTGCCTCTTTTATGTCCATTATTGCTGGTTCTCGTCGAGCAAGCGGTCTGAAAATTCCATACTGATTAACCTCAATATCATCCTTTAATTATGCAACGCCGGAAATCTTTCTTCTTCTGATTCGGCAACATAAATGTAATCCCAGTCAAAGCGCAGAGCTTGAGCGTGGAGGCTGATGTCAAATCCGCAGTGAGTAACCATTTCTGTCGTAAAAGTTGCCATGATTAACTCCATATTCTTTTTGTAAGAAATATTAGGCTTTTTAACGTAATAGGCGCGTCTGGCAAAAAATATTCTCTCATCTTTCGGCACAATTATGCCATTAATTTTGTGTACGTGTTGAATCGGCTTGATATAGGTTTCAATAAACTGCGACTGATTTTTTTGCAGTCTCGCTAATCTTTCGTGTTGCAACCAGCTCATTTGAAACACAATTTTAATAAATTCAAAGCCCAAAATGTAGTTAAAAACATTATTGCGTTCTTCTGTACTCAAGACGAAGCGGAGTGCAGATTCTAAATATTGGTCAGTTTTCCGGCACGCTTGTTGAGCTGAGTGGATATAAAATTGTTTGATGTAGCTTCTTAAATCTGATTCGTTTAATTCTTTTTTGACTCGAAATCTGATTAAATACTGTTTGACTCGGTTTAGAGTATCTACATCTTCAAACATTTTTGAGACTAAACCGTCGGCTGTGTAATCATCTAAAAATTCTGCTTGCAAGTCGGGAGTAGATGCGCACAATATGTAGCAGAGGGACAAGACATAGCGCCGCTGGTTCCAAGGCAAGCTTTGGGCCCAATCTTTAACTTCTATAGGAAGTTTTTCGAGCACAATATCTGTGTGTCGGCGTTGAGCAAGGTCGGCATCTCTATTTTTTTCTGGAATCATTGCCTGAAACCTTTATCAGTAAGTAGACATATTACCATATCGCAGATGATGGGAGGGGGAAGCTGCGACGGAGGGTTACAAACTATTATATCTTATTTTCTTGCATCTATCTAAATATACATTTTTTTTGAAGGCGTGTGATCTGTCTCACACTTTTGCGAATTTTAAATCACAAATGCTAGCTCTTCGCATTACATTGTGGGGCGGCGAGTGTCACGCATAAAACTTATTGACTTCACCCGAGCAACAGCGGGTTTCGTTGATGATTAAGTGGGGTAATTCATAACTTTTTGTTAGTAAGTATTCCTGAGCTCAATCATGAACTCGACTACAAGTATTTTCCCTGACAATCATTGCCCAGACTTAACTTTTCGCGATCGCCTCGTGCAACCAGTGCCACAGTAACTGGATAGCATGGCAGTGGGAGATCCGCAAGTAGCTCGGGGGTGGTGCTAACTTATATCGGCACGGTGTCCTTTTGAGACAGATATCCAGTTATTGGGACACCATCTTTTCCACATACCGCATCTGTGCAACCTGAATCCTGTGTATGAGGAATTAAGGAGGTTGCGTTTTCCATCGCTCTCATTTTTGGCTGACCCCGCCTAAAAACGGATACAAGTTTCCAACAGGAGTAGTCAGCAACCCAAAATTTTCGACCCTAGTTCAAGCTCCCACATTTATCTGTGGAGTTAATTTAAAATCTAAAATCGACTGAGGTATGTGGGGAAGATGTAACACCGTACTGCTGATTGAGGGGTGTCATACCTCGATCCCCCATTGATATCAATTATTTACGGGGTGGGTCGCTCTGGTAGTTGCGAGATCGCTAATTTAAGGCATAATCGTTGATAATATAAGTGGATACATCTAGATAGGAGCGGGCATCCATCGTGGCGGTTAAGCCAAAAATAAGATCAAACGGTAGCAACAAAAACAATAATTATAAAAATAATTTAATAATATACTTTTGCTCAGGGAAATGAATATGTTCAACGCAACAGAACTGCTGATTGACGCTTGTGTAAATCTGCTGATTGAAGGCTACCGCCACACTTACGGGGGGTGCAAATCTGACTATGGGGAGATTATTGCTTGGGCGGCGAGCATGGCTTTAGAAAATATTGCTAATAGCGATGCTCTTTACCACAATGTCGAACACACTATTTTAGTGACTTTGGTAGGACAAGAAATTCTGCGTGGGAAGCACATCCGCGAAGGGGGTGTTTCCTGCGAAGATTGGCTGCATTTCCACATTGCTATGCTATGTCACGATATCGGGTATGTTAAAGGTGTTTGCCGGCAAGATAGAAAAGATTTGGGACTGTATGCGACGGGAATAGGCGACATGAAATTAACGCTGCCTCCGGGGGGGACTGATGCTAGTTTGACGCCTTATCATGTCGATCGGGGAAAAATGTTTATTGACGAGCGTTTTGGCGGTCACAAACTGATTGATGCTGAGCTGGTTAAGCATAATATTGAGTTGACTCGTTTCCCGGTTCCTGCGGATCGAGATTATCAAGATACTGTGAATTATCCGGGTTTAGTTCGCGCTGCTGATTTAATTGGTCAGTTGAGCGATCCGCGATATTTGCAAAAGATTGCCGCGCTGTTTTACGAGTTTGAGGAGACTGGGCAGAATCGGGTTTTGGGCTATCAGAACCCGGGGGACTTGCGGAAGGGGTATCCGAAGTTTTATTGGAATGTGGTTTATCGGTATGTGAAGGATGCGATCGGCTATTTGCAACTGACGCAGCAGGGAAAACAATTTGTTGCTAATCTGAGCGCAAATGTGTTCCGGGTGGAGCATTCTGAGGTGCGAGAGTCTGCGGTGGCTGTAGTTAGGTAGGGTTTGGGTAGATGTCGGGCGATCGCACGTGACGGATCAGATTATGTCCCCTGGATGGACCGTAATACAATTGGTTTGTAGCGAACACTTCAGTCCTCATAAAACTCGCTCGGACGGACGTCCTCATTACAAACCTATAGACGATTCAGCAATCCTGTTGATATTGCAGCGCTAAATCTTCGATGAGTTCCACCATTGCGCGAACCACAGGCATTTTAGTGAGAATTTCGATCCAATACCACTGTCCGTTAGGATTGAGTTCTATAAAGTAGAGGGTGTCATCCTCGTCGCTGATGATATCGAATGCACCCAAATTTAAACCTAACTCGTCAAGCATTTGATAAAGTTTGTTGAGGTAGTCGGTCGGCAATTTGTCGGGAACGTGAACGAGTTTATTCGGTTCAGTGACGCGCCAATCTAAAGTCACTTCTGCATCGTTGATATGTTTGGCATCAATCCGGCAGACAAAATCATGCTTACTGATTAATATAAGGCGATATTCTGCTTTCTTTTGAATTAGTTTTTGAATAAAAATAGGTGCTAATCTAATACTGTCTCGAAATGCTAAGAGTGTGTCTGCATCAATAGGGCGAGTATAGCGACTATACTGCTTTTCTCGAGAGCGAGCTGGGTAGTCGTCATGAGTGAATTTTTTTAGCGAGGGTATTACACTCATAATGCTACAACTTGTAAATTAATTTGTAGAGTAGAATAAAGTCGAATAAAGTCGGATAATGAAGTAAAATTTAACAAAGCTTCAATCGTTTTTGCATGGGAGACGAAAATAGTCTGATATCGAGGGTTATTATTTTATTATTGCAAGGTTGCGAGGAAAGCTGATGAACGTTCAAGAAGCACTGCCTTTTGCAGATGAAGTCGTCTTTGCGAAAACTGGCAAGCATTTAGATGATATGCAATTAGGGGTGATTGAGGGCGTTCTGAAGTGGCAAAAGTACGGAGATATTGCCTAAGGGCTGAACTGTACGGAGGGTTATGCTAAAGATGTGGGCTACGAGCTATGGGAGTTGTTCTCTGATGATTTCGGAGAAGATGTTAATAAATTAAACTTGCGATGGGTACTGATTGGCAAGTCAATGATTAGCAACGTTAGTGGTGGCGTCATTACTGGTTCTCATGTCGCTCATAATCATGTAATCGGCTCACTGAATGTCTGCACATCGCAGGAAGAGTCGCCTGAGTTTTTGCGGGGAAAGCAGCGGGCGAAAATGCACGCTATCCAATGCTTGCAAGCAGTAGGATTGAGCTATGAGCAAATCGCGAAATGCTTGGATATGACGCTAGAAGAGATTCGACAAGACGATTTGACAGAATAGAACATAGAGCAAAGGCTAATGGCTGAGGGATTCCCCGGCTCAAGCTTGGATAGAGCATCCGATATCCAGTTTTGGCAACTCGCCCACCCCGGAGAGTTGCAGAACAAACGATATAGCTGCCAATCCCAACATATCCAACCGATTTTCCCAATGGGTTAAAATAATAGGTAAGTCATTTTAAAAGAGATTGACCATGAGATTCATTAACCCCAAAACCGATTTTGCATTCAAAAAAATCTTCGGTTCCAATCAAAGCAAACCAATCTTAATCAGTTTTCTGAATGCCATGATTTATGATGGCAATCCCACCATCGCTGACTTAGAAATTATCGACCCGTATTTAGCATCAAGAGTACAGTATCTCAAAGACTCTTACCTGGATGTCAAAGCCAGGCTTGCAGGAGGCGCAACTGTAATTATCGAGATGCAAGTTTTAAATGTAGAATCTTTTGCGAAACGGGTGGTTTACAATACTGCGAAAACTTACTCGACACAACTGATTCGCGGTGAAGGTTACTTTAAGTTAAAACCTGTAATTGCTTTGACCATTACTGATTTTGAAATGTTTGACAATGACCGAGAAGTAATTTCTCACTTTGTGTTCAAGGAGAAAAAGCGTTTATTTGATTATGTCGATCCAGAGATAGAACTGATCTTTATCGAGTTGCCAAAATTCAATAAACAATTGGATGAATTAGAAACTTTGACTGACAAGTGGGTTTATTTTATGAAAAATGCTCCCAGTTTGGAAGTGGTACCGCAAACAATGGAAACAGTCTCGGAAATACAGCAAGCCTTTGCTATTGCTAATGAAACTAACTTGAATCCAGAAGAGTTGGCAGATTTAGAAGCACGCGAAAGGTATATTCTGGATCAGCAGGGAATTTTGCGAAAGGGAATTGAAGAAGGACTCGCACAAGGGCGAGAAGAAGGGCGAGAAGAAGGCCGAGAAGAAGGCCGAGAAGAAGGACTCGCCCTAGGAATGAGAGAAAAGGCTCTAGAAATTGCTAGGCAACTTCTCAATGTCCTTGACAATCAAACCATTAGTCAAACTACTGGTTTGAGCGTTGAAGATATCCAAAACTTGCGGGAGGAATGAAAGGAAGCGAAAAAGTGCGATCGCACAATTAGTGCACCTTTTCTCGTTACCAGGCTGAGCCTGGTAGCGCAGGTTTTTGAGGCTGTGGCTCTTTGATTGAGAATTACGCTACATATTGACTCTCATCCACTTAATTCTCAAGGATGAGTCTGCCCTCTCTCTAAAGGAAGATTTCATTAAACGAGTAAATTCCGTATGATGCTGTAAAAGTCAGTCAGAGGGGAAAGCTATCTCCGACTCTCGCTCTGAATAACTGACTAATCTTACTATATCCAAAAAGACATCTCATGACCCCAGTCACTCCCAATCAAACTTCCTCTCAATACGAAGTTAGCGAACCAGAAGAAAAAATTGACTCTCTGGTAGAAGAAGTTAAGCCAGAAAGCGAACTCGATTTAGAATTCCTCTACACCAGAGACATTGAATTCCGCCAAGAAACAATTTATTTCCTTGTAGTCGATCGCTTTTACGACGGCGACCCCGAAAATAGCGAAGGTCCAAACCCAGAACTTTACGATCCAGAAGGCAAAGATTGGGGCAAATATTGGGGCGGCGACTTGCAGGGAGTTATCGACAAACTCGACTACTTAAAAGATATGGGTGTTTCCGCAGTTTGGCTGACTCCACTGTTCGAGCAAGTTGAAGCATTATTTATCGAACAAGCAGCGATTCACGGCTACTGGATTAAAGATTTCAAGCGACTAAATCCCCGCTTTATTGCTAAAGGCGACAATCCTTCTATCAACCAAACACAAGAAAGTAAAGATACCGTATTTGACAAATTAGTATACGAGTTGCACCAGCGAAACATGAAACTCGTGCTCGATATTGTCTGCAATCACAGCAACCCTGATTTTAGTGGCAAAAAAGGGGAACTCTACGACGACGGCGTAAAAATAGCTGACTTTAACGACGATAAAGATAACTGGTATCACCACTACGGCGAAGTCCAAAACTGGGAAGATGAATGGCAAGTCCAAAACTGCGAACTGTCTGGTTTAGCAACTTTCAACGAAAACAATATTGCATACCGCAATTACATTAAGTCAGCAATTAAACAATGGCTGGACAGAGGTGTTGATGCTTTGCGGGTTGATACAGTCAAGCATATGCCTATTTGGTTTTGGCAGGAATTTAATGCTGACATTTCAACACACAGACCTGATGTTTTCATTTTTGGCGAATGGATTTACAGCGACCCTAGAAACGAGCGTTCTGTGGAATTTGTCAACGAGTCAGGGATGACTATTTTAGATTTTGGTCTGTGCGTGGCAATTCGAGAAGTATTGGGAAAGGGTGCTGAAGCGGGATTTAGCTTAGTCCAAGATGTACTGGATCTGGATTTCCACTACTACGGGGCGACGGAGTTGATTACTTTTATTGACAACCACGATATGCCGAGGTTTCAGTCGTTGAATCCCGATCCAGAAATGCTGCGGTTGGCGATAGGTTTAATTATGACGACTCGCGGCATTCCATGTATTTATTACGGCACTGAACAGTATCTGCATGATGATACAGAAGGGGGAAATGACCCTTACAACCGCCCGATGATGGAAAAGTGGGATACTGATTCGCCTATTTACCGAGATGTGCGGTTGCTGTCTGGATTGCGGCGGCTGAATCCAGCTATTTCGATGGGGAGTCAGTGGCAAAAATATCTAACTCCTGATGTTTATTGTTACGTGCGCCGCTATCGCGATTCTGTGGTGTTTGTAGCGCTGAATCGTGGCAATTCTGTTACTCTTGAAGAGGTTGATACTGAGCTGCCTGATGGAGAGCATACGGAGGTTTTATCGCGCCGCAAGTTTGAAGTTAAAGATGGGAAGCTGTACAATTTAGAGTTGGGTTCGCGGGAAGTAATGATTTTTAGCCGCGTCGGAGAGCGAGTTAAGGCAAAAACTATCGTGCGGGCGCAGCTTAACAACGTTAAAACTCAGCCTGGGGAAAGAATTGTGGTGATTGGGGATTGTCCGGAACTGGGGAATTGGGATATTGGTAAGGGTTTCCCGTTGGAGTATATCAATACTAATACTTGGTTTGGGGAGATTCCTTTTAATGAAAGTGCGGGGAAGTTGATTTCTTATAAGTATGCGCTGCTACGGGAAGGACAGTCGCCACTGCGAGAAAATCTGGTTTGTCGCCGCTGGGTTTTAGTTTCGGAAGGGACTGTGAAATGGCGGGATAAGTGGGTGAGTGGACGGGAGTCTTAATAGTTTTGATTTGTGAGTTTTGAGTGAGACTTTCCTAGGCGCATAAACCGGGTTTGATAAACGAAAATACTTCCTTAAGGCTTTCGATTATGTTTTAAAAACTCGGTTTATTTAGTAGGTGCTTAACTGCTGTGAGATTTAATTGGTAACTGCAACTCATAACTCATTACTTGGTAAATATGACTTAGGTAACAAATATTTTGGCTTTTTATGTATAGCAGTAAGGTGTGCATTGTGCATGATCCGGACGTGATTTATGGTGCGCGGCCCGGCGCACCCTACAGTTTGATTAAAGCGATCGCAGCTTCTGGGCTAAAACATCGACAAAAAGTTCGCTGCTGTGCTGGGTCACAACCATTTCGTACCCCCGCTGCGCTTGAGATTCAGCTTCTTGAGGATTTTTTAGCTTAATTCACGAGAAGCCCCACGTCTCAACCCGAAGGGTGAGCGTGGGATGAATCGTGGGGCGACGTAGGTACGGAGTCGCCCAATCTCTTACTGGGTAAACTGTCGATAAAGTCTTCTATTATCTGAGTCATCGTTTTTTATTTTGAAGCTGCATATAAACGTAGCTTATTCAATCATCGCTCTGATGTCCGAATTATGATGTATTTATACTTCATTTTGTTTCCTCATTGTTTCCTCGCTTGGTATTATAATACAAGGAGTTTGTAGGAGTAAAATGCTAAAAGCAATTAAGGTTAGATTATATCCAACTGCAGAGCAACAAGTGGCTCTATCAAAGTCATTTGGTTGCGCCAGTTGGTATTGGAATTACGCCTTAAATGCCTGCATTCAGCACTACCAGGAAACGGGTAAAACTTTAAAGCTGGCAACTTACAAAGGGATGTTGCCTCAACTGAAGAAAGACTTCCCTTGGTTGAAAGAGGATTGCTACTCTGCGGTATTGCAGTGTGTGGCAATCAATCTCAATAAAGCCTATACAAACTTTTTTCAGGGAATAGCCAAGTTTCCTAGATTCAAGTCAAAGCCGGATAAACAGTCAATTCAGTACCCTCAAAACGTCACTGTTAAAAATGATTTGCTCTGTGTTCCAAAAATCGGTGAAATCAAAGCAGTGTTTCATCGTGAAATCACTGGAATCATTAAGACAGTAACAATCAGTAAGACTCCATCGGACAAGTATTTTGCCTCTATTTTGTGTGAAACAGAAGACTCTTATTGCCCGGATTCTGGAAACAAAACTTTAGGCATTGACTTGGGATTGAAGGATTTTGCCATTGTTCATGACGGTGAACAAGTAACCAAGTATTCTAATCCCAAGCACTTGAAGCGCCATGCAAAGAATCTTGCCAGGAAACAACAAAAGCTTGCTCGTAAAACTAAGGGGAGTAAAACTAGGGAGAGATATACAAAACTTGTAGCTAAGGTTCACGAGAGAGTATCAAATACCCGCCAAGACTTTCTGCATAAATTGAGCAGGAAACTGGTAGACGAAAGCCAAGTCATTGCTGTAGAGAATCTCAATACAAAGGGTATGGTACGGAACCGTAAGCTATCCAAGGCAATATCCGATGTCGGTTGGGGCATATTTGTCAACTTCCTTACGTACAAGCTAGAGCGCAAGGAAGGTAAACTCGTAGAAATTGACAGATTTTTTCCCAGTTCTAAAAAGTGTTCATGCTGTGGTCATGTTGTCGATCAATTGCCGCTTGATATCAGGGAGTGGGATTGTCCTAAGTGTGGAACTCATCATGACCGTGATGGTAATGCTGCATTGAACATCCGAACTGAAGGCATTCGGATACTGACTATCGACGGAGGGAACCCCGTTCTTGCCGTGCAGAGGCGGAGTAAGACCAATAAGCCGCAAGGTGGAAAGGCATCTGTCAATGAAGCCGGAAGCCCACACTTACTCGAAGAGAAGTGTGGGTAGTTCACCAAATGGACGATCGCCTCGCGCAAACCTGCTGCATCTCCCACATCTACCACTTTGGCAATATCCGGGGCCGCTAAATAATCGACGATACCTTGAGTCCGAGTAATGACGACCGGTCGCTTGCAGGCCATTGCTTCCACCAAAACCTGCACTCCCGCAGCAAATTTACTGTCCGCCAAACAAACTGCAATTACGTCTGCATCGCGGTAAAGCTGCACTAAATCGGGCCATTCGTAGAATTTGCGCGACATATTTTTTGGCATAGTATCGGGGAAAGCTTGCGATAAAGCTTTGGCATCTTTAGAAAAACCGCTAATTTTTACGTCAACATCTAAATCAGCAGTTGCTGCTGCTAGGAGTCGGTAGTCGCGCTTTTCTAATCCGACGCTAACAACTGTTTGCCGCTTTTTCTCGCCAGAAACGGGGCCAGGTGTGAAAAATTGGGTGTCTGTCTGTTCTAGAAGCACTAAGATGCGCGATTCAGGTATAGCTAAATAGCTGCGGAGGAAGTCAGTTTGAGGGCGGGCGTTGACCATGAATAGGTCAATTTTGTCAGCCAAACCGAATAGTTTCAGGGCGACGCGGCCGCGCGGCCGATCGATATTGTGGAAATATACAACAATTTTCGGGCGATTCCCTACGGGATAGCTACGCTTCACGGACGATTCACCGCACACCGCGGCCAGTGGAATGCCAATGTCCTCGCCGGTACAAAATATCACGTCGTCGCTGCTGACTTGCTCGGACAACTTGCGGGCGGCGGCCCAATGTTCGGGTTTAGAAGAAATTTTCGATCGCAGCTTGTCGCTCAACGATATCGCTTCGCCATCCGGGGCGTGGACGGTGGCATTTAAGCGGTCTCTGAGGGCTCGCAGGACGTGGCGAGGGCATTTGCCGAGTTTTGCATCGCGGTCAATTCCATCTAGGTCTATTTTGCGACCTAAGACCAAATGGTATTTCAAAGTATTCTCCTTTTGACACTCCCTGACCTAAAGGACAGGGATTCTTAATTCAGCGACTGACCTTAAAATGTTGCGTCATGAAAGGCAATACTCAAACTTTTTAACTGTAGAATTTCTACCAATTAACGAGCCTGATTCGCAGTCACTCGCCTAGGGTCTATCTCCAAAAGCGTACTAGTATATTTACAAGCGAGTTCGGGTATGCCCTACCCTACTTAACAAGACTAAATAGTTTGTTTCTCTGGTTAAAGGAACTGTGTTAAGCCCCTAGCTGTTTATAGAGTTTTCGCTGCTATGAGTCCCCCGGGTTACGCCTAAAAGTGTGTCGTTAACTGTTTTTATGCACTCCGGGCGCAGGAGTTTAACCTTGACGAATCTAGTATACTAGAAATTTCCTGACTTTTAGGAAGGGATTCAAGAAATTAAAGCCGTCCTAGAAGGACAGGGTTTTAGACCCAATTTCCTTGATAATCTTATTGGCCTAAGATTATCTGGCACCAATTATCTAACCTCAGAAGATTCTATCCTCGGCTCTTGAAAGTGCTAGTGCGATCGGTCAGTCGATTTTAGATTTTAGATTTTAGATTTTAGATTTTAGATTTGACTCTACAGATGAATCTGGGGGGTTCTCGCTAATGTCTAAATTTTTGTGAGTTCCACCAATCCTGTCTGGGGCTTGTATCGCAACGGCGCTGGTCGATTTGAGATTTGGGATTTGACTCTACAGATGAATCTGGGGGGTTTTCGCTAATGTCTAAATTTTTGTGAGTTCCACCAATCCTGTCTGGGGCTTGTATCGCAACGGCGCTGATGGTTAGGAAACCGGGTTTCTCGACACCCGCGCGCAAATCCTGTACCAGTCAAAAACAGTGACACGCGCCGATCGATTCAAAGGACTTAAGCTTTTATGCTGAAGTTAGCTGAAGCATTTATTTTTAACCTCATGTATATTTCTCCAGAGCAAGACCAAAAAATTCGCTACACCCTGCGCGAGTGCGGTCAAGAAGCTTACAAGCTCGCAGCCCAACCTTTTGAAGTTTCCGAGAAAGGGCCCAACGACTACGTGACGAGTATCGATCGCTACTTAGACCGACAACTATCGGAAGCATTTAGCGCTTTGTTTCCTGAAGACGGCAGGATCACGGAGGAAAATGCCGCCTCCAGAGCAGCTTACGGGGCTAATTACCACCGCCTCTGGTGCATCGATCCCCTCGACGGGACTGAAGAATTTATTCGGGGAAAACTGCACTACGCTTCGATGGTGGGGCTGCTGCTTGAGGGGGAACCGATGGCCGGCTGGATCTACGCCCCGGCTTTTGACCAAATGTATTTTGGCGGCAAAGATTGGGGATTGTTCCAAACTGTGGGAGCGATGGCGCCGCAGCCGATCGCGCTGTGCAAACCTCCAGCCCCGACAGCGGAAAATTGTAAAATTATACTCGGAGACAAAGACCAGAAAAACTACGCCCGGGCGATCGCCCAAAGCATCCCCGGAGCAGAATTTTACTCGCTCGGCAGCTTTGGCTTAAAAGTGATCGAAGTCATTCTCGGTCGAGCCGGTTTGTACCTGTATCTCAACGGCAGAGTTAAAGTGTGGGATACCGCCGGCCCTCTGGCTCTAGCAAAAGCAGCCGGATTGGTTTGTTGCGACTTGCAAGGTCAACCGCTGAGGTGGACTAAAGATGCGATCGAGCCGGAGACTCTGGCCCACACGCAGTCAATCGCGATCGGCTGGCCGCACTACATAGAACCTCTGTTGGGCAAAGTTCAACAGGCAGTGGCAGGCTTGTAAACCCGTTTAAGATTAAAGAATCTATCAATTTTACATGAAGCGCGCCTCTGCACCCTTATCATCAATTAAAGGAGCAACGGATTGTTTGTGTTCCCAAACATCGATCGTTCCCTAGCTGTTGGGTGTCGCCTAATCATATTTCCCACCTCCGCGAGTTTGCATGAAGACAGAAGCTTTCAGTGAGCTATTCCCTCTATTTAAGGGTGCTAACCCAGAAACCTTGGGAGGGCTGCTATCAAATGCCGTCAAGCATGAGTATCCCCCGGGCCGAGCTGTGGTGATGGAGGATTCTTGGGGCAACGCGATTTACTTTGTCGTGTCTGGCTGGGTAAAAGTCCGGCGCTTGTCAAACGATCGAGCTGTATCAATGGCTATTTTAGGACGGGGTGCGTTCTTCGGCGAAATGGCAATTCTTGACGAATCTCCCCGATCGAATGACGTACTTGCTCTCTCGCCGGTGCGGCTGCTGAGCGTTACAGCTCAGCGATTTATCCAAACCCTGTTTAAAGACCCGCAATTGCACCACCGGATGCTGCAACTGATGGTGCGGCGGCTCCGCCAAACCAATCACCGCTATCAACTCCGAAACCGCCAGCCAGCGGTTAAACTAGCAAATACTTTAGTCGAGCTGGCAGAAAACTACGGTCAGAAAACTGCTGAGGGCAAAGATATCTTCAATATTCCTTATGAAGACTTAGCTGATGTTACAGATATCACCCTAGAGGAAACCAGCAAAATTATGGAAAAACTCGATAGTAAAGGTTGGATCAAAATCGATCCAGACCACCAAGCTATCCATTTGATCAACCTCAAGCACTTGATTAACTTGGCAAGTCAATGACTGATGTTAATTCTTTGGATGCCTCGTCCGCGGCCGGCAACCGTGAGAGGCAACTAACTGCACCGACAATTCAATATTTGGTGGCGATGCCCAATCCTGAATCCCACCTGTTTGAAGTGACTTTGCGCGTGCAAGGTTGGTCGCAGCCGGTTCTGGATTTAAAAATGCCTGTCTGGACTCCCGGTTCTTATTTGGTTCGAGAGTACGCCCGCCACCTGCAAGATTTTAGCTCGCTATCCGGCGATCGAGCTTTACCTTGGCGCAAGAAAAGCAAAAATCACTGGCAAATCGAGACCGATTCGGTGTCAGATATCACGGTTCGCTACCGCATTTTTGCCAACGAACTGACAGTGCGAACCAATCATTTAGACTCGACTCACGGTTATTTCAATCCAGCGGCTTTGTGCTTTTTCTTGCCCGGTTTTGAGCGCCACTGCTACACCGTGACCGTTGTGCCCCCTCAGCCCCAATGGCGCACCGTTACTACTTTGCCGCCTGTTTCTGGCCAAAATCTTACTTTCGCTGCTGCGGATTTTGACACTCTCGCAGACAGTCCTTTTGAGATTGGCTGTCACGAAGTGTACGACTTTGAAGTGATGGGAAAACCCCACCAGCTAGTTGTTTGGGGAAAAGGCAATTTAGAACCCGAGCGGGCGATTCGAGACATCCAAAAAGTTATCGAAGTCGAGGCAAAAATGTTCGGCGGTTTGCCTTACGAACGCTATGTGTTTTTCCTGCATTTGTCCGGCTCGGGTTTTGGTGGTTTGGAACACAAGGAGTGCTGCACTCTCAACTATCCGCGTTTTAGTTTTCGGGCTAAGGAAAAGTATGAACGCTTTATTCAGTTGGTGGCTCACGAGTTTTTTCACCTCTGGAATGTCAAGCGCATTCGACCGAAAGCTCTGGAAGTATTTGACTACGAACAAGAGAACTACACTCCTTCTTTATGGTTTTCTGAAGGCACGACCAGTTATTACGATTTGGTGATTCCTTTTCGAGCGGGTCTCTACAGCGTGAAAGGTTATTTCCAATGCATGGCTAAGGAAATCACTCGCTTGCAGACGACTCCGGGGCGGAGCGTGCAGCCTGCGAGCGAGTCGAGCTGGGATGCTTGGATTAAACTTTATCGCAGGGATGCTAACAGCGATAACTCGCAGATTTCCTATTATTTGAAAGGGGAAGTTGTTTCGTTTTTGCTCGATTTGTTGATTCGAGCCAGACACGGCAATTCGCGATCGCTCGACGATGTGATGCGTTTGATGTGGCAGCAGTTTGGCAATGCTAATTCGCCTGAAAACGGCAATTTTGAACAGAAGTCGGGAACAGACGCCAAGCCGGCGCATCTGACATCAAACGGACAGTTAAATGCTCCCAAGCTGCCAGCAGAAATAGGCTTTACTCCCGAAGAGTTGCAAAGTGCGATCGAGTCCGTCGCCGGCATCGATTTGAGCGACTTTTTCGCGCGCTATATTGACGGCACAGAAGAGTTGCCTTACAACAAGTATCTGGAACCTTTCGGGCTGGAACTCATCGCAGGTGAAATTGACCAAACACCTCGCATCGGTTGGACGTTGGGACTGGAAAACGGGCGGGAAATGGTGAAATTTGTCGAAGCTGGATCTCCCGCACAATTGGCCGGAATTGATGCTGGGGACGAGTTGCTGGCGATCGAAGGTTTTCGGGTAAATGCAGAACAAGCGGGCGAGAGACTAAAAGATTTCAAGCCTGGGGATATCGTCTCGGTGACAGTTTTTCACCAAGACGAACTGCGGACTTGTCGCGTTACTCTCGCCCCGCCGCGACCGACGCGTTACTCGATCGTGCCCGTGGAACAGCCCACTGCTATTCAGAAACAAAACTTTACTGGATGGCTGGGAGTTCCTCTATCAAAACTGTGACATAAAGGAAGGGGAAAGAAAAGACAAGAACGAATCAGGCCCAATTCCCAATTCCCAATTCCCAATTCCCAATTCCCAATTCCCAATTCCCAATTCCCAATTACCAATTTTGATTATGCAAACCCCACCTCCTCCATCAATTACGCCCCGCCAGATGAATCTGCTGAGAATTGTTGCTTCTATGGCCTGGGCTGACGGCGAACTCGCGACAGAAGAAGTTAATTTAATGCTCGATCGCTTTTGCGGTTTGTTTGCCCCAGATACCGACGGACAACAACTACAACAAGAACTGCGGGATTACATCATGCAAAATATCCCCCTTGACGAGTTGATCGGCCAGCTAGAAACTCAAGATGAAAAAGAATTAGTCTTGCAACTCGGCTATGAAGTGATTTCCTCTAGTTCTCGTACTCCCGACGAACCAAAAATTAACGCTGAAGAAGCCGCAGCTTATCAAAAATTAGTGCAGTTGCTGAATCTTTCAGAGGATGCGGTCAAGCGTATTGAAGCAGAAGCATCGGCAGATACTTCGGAGGGAATTGTCGAGAAGATGGCTCACAAATTAGAAAAGTTCATCAAAGGCTAGTTCGGGACTTGCGCGCGCTTGGCTTAAAAACCCGGTTGATTCCTAGATTTCTCGTTACTCAACCTGGAATTTTTCGTAGAAACCGGGAATAAGCCCCCCATGCGTAAGTCTTGTTACGTAAGTATCGGAATAAAAATTTTCTGAGTGCAACTATTTACAACTAAAACTGAAGGTAAATGAACCGGATTGTGGCTCCCTATTTCCTAAAATATATAGCAATTCTAAATCATTTGTGAATTTCTTACTCCCTCCCCTTAGTAAGGGGAGGGCTGGGGTGGGTAAAAAATTTACGGCTCATTTAGAATTGCTATAGTAACAAATAAACACGGAAAAGTCGAGAATATTTTTCATCGCCGAGAACGGTAACAGAATTTGCGATCGCCCTTCGGGTTCTCCGCATTCCCCTTAACGCCAATTAGGGAGTTAAGCTGTTGTGCATTTAAATTGTATATTTCGAGTCCCGATCAAAAATCGTCAAATCCTCTCCCCCTCTCCCCTTCACCCCCTCTCCCTCTCTAATACCATAGGCAATCTAGATGCAACACAGCTTAGGCGCCTAACTCCCTAATTGAGCTACGGATTTTGGGCGATAACTGAAAGTGAATTCAACCCCTCATTAGTGCGGTAACTTGCTGAGGGCGTGCCAAGTTCTATAGCCGACAATTCCATCTTGCGGTAAAGCCTTGCTGATTTGCAATTGTCGCACTGCTACATCTGTCATCGTCCCGAAGAATCCGTCAATCGAACCGAAATAGTATCCATTGATTTTCAAGACTTTCTGAACAATTTTAACAGCATTGCCAGAACTGCCCTTCATGACGATCGGCATATTCATACGTGCACCAGAGTATAGTGCTTCCCAACTTATAGAAGCCACAATCCCATCTTCTTTAAAAAAGACGCGGTGTTGATAAGCTGTTGTGCATTTAAATTGTATATTTCGAGTCCCGATCAAAAATCGTCAAATCCTCTCCCCCTCTCCCCTTCACCCCCTCTCCCTCTCTAATACCATAGGCAATCTAGATGCAACACAGCTTAGCCTTTGACGGCGTTTTGAACTTGGACGCCGAAGATACCGTCCATCGGGCCGAAATAATATCCCCAATCATATAGAAGCTGTTGTAGTTCCGTGACAGCTTGATTTGTTGAACCGATTGGTAAAGTGGGTTTGTTAACTCTAGTGGTTTCAGCAAATCCAAGACTTGATTGAGGATTAGTATCGGCGACGAGAGCCATAGTTTCATTGTTCAGGCTTCTTTCTTCGGTGTACATAATGTAGTTCATATCAACATTTAAGTTTTGGTCTTTGATATTTCAGGTATAACTGGTGGGATTTGTGAATGCACAGTTTCTTTTTCGAGTGTCACTCAATTGAGTTACCCGACTGTTGATTGTTTGCTAAGAAAATTTTCGCAAAGCTGGAATTAAATACTGTGTCAAAGTAAAGGCATCTACTCCTAATTCTGTCCGTTCTTTGGCTGCCATGATTCCGGCTTGAGCGTGCCACCAAACTGCTGTTGCTGCAACTGATTTCCAAGGAGAATTGCGGGCGATGGCTGTTGCTAATAGTCCCCCTAACAAGCCTGTGAGAACGTCGCCGCTGCCGCCTCTGGCGAGGGCTGGGGTGCTTTCGGGATTGAGGTAGGTGATGGTACGCGAAGCGTAGCTATCCCGTAGGGAATCGCCCTCATCCTTCCAGCTTATGCAAACTTTGGCTCCTTTGAGCAATATTGTGGCACCGCAAAGCTGAGCTGCTGCTTGAGTTGCGGCAATTCGATCGTCGCCAGTTTCGTGGGCTAGTTCGGGAAATAAACGCTTGAATTCGCCCGGGTGAGGGGTGATAATTGTCAGTGGTGAGCGTTCGGACAAAATCGGGACTGTGCCGAGTTGAGCGAGGATATTTAAACCGTCAGCATCTAAAACCAGAGGTCGATCGCTCTCCAGTACAGATTCTACAGCTATTGCCGCTTCTAATGTCAGACCTGGCCCTGCGGCGATCGCATCATAGATGCTCAAATCAATTGCTACTGGCAACTCGCTAATTGCACCGCTGTGGGTTTCGGGACATCCTATAACTAATGCCTCTGGCAACTGACTGCTCAACATCGGTTTAATCGACTCAGGAACAGCAATTGACAGCATGCCGATGCCGCTTGCTCTTGCTCCCAATGCTGCCAAAATTGCCGCTCCGCTGTAGCGGCGGGAACCTGCAATAATTAGTAAGTGACCGTTGGTGTATTTGTGCGAAATTGGCGATCGGGGTAACGGCAAATGCTGAGTTGCCCATGCTTTTGTAATGCGTTGTATTGCTGGCGTTTCGCCCAATATTGCTGCAATATCTGCTGCGGGAATATCAAAATCAATCAATTCTGAACTGCCGATATATTCTAACGCTTTGTCTTGCAGAAATGCCATTTTCCACAAACCCAAACATAATGTATGTTTTGCTCGGATTGCGGTTCCCAAAACTTCTCCGGTATCTGTATGAATTCCCGAGGGAATGTCTATACTGAAAACGGGGATGTTTAAATTATTTATTTCGTCAATTGCGGCGGCTGTGTGGTTAGTAATTTCTCGTTCTAATCCAAATCCAAATAAACCATCCACGAGCAAATTGCAGCTTTTGAGCCGTTCAATATTGTCAACAAATGGAATATTTAAAGAACGCGCATAATCAGCGTGACTTTTTGTGAGTTCTTTGAGTTGAGAAAACGGGCAGTAAATAACTACTTGGAATCCTTGAAAGTGCAATTCGCGGGCAACAACCAAAGCATCGCCGCCGTTGTGTCCCGGCCCAACCAATACACCGATAACTGGCAGTTGAGAATTAACAAGATTTTTCCCTTCTGGGCTTTTCCCTCTATCCGTTAAATCCCGTACACTGCTCGTTCCCGAACTTCCTTCCGCCTTCAAAAGCTGCTGAATGCGTAGGGCAATCAGTCCAGCGACTTTTTCCATTAAAGCTGCTACTGGCATTCCAGCGACAAAGATTCGGGTTTCTATTTGCCGCATTTGGTCGGCGGTGACAACAAATTTTTGAATGGTCATTTCGATTACAGTGGTGGTAAGCTTTCAGCTAACAGCAGCAGTGGCATTTTGTAGTATCTTAGTGCTACAATAAATTAGCTCGATCGAACAAAGTAACAGTAAAATAGCAATTTCTCCCCAACCGTCAACGACCCAGCTCTAAAGACACGCTCGCTTAAGGCCTAAGACTTAAGTGACGGTTGACCAGACTCAGTACCTCGCGTACTGCGTTAACGGTAAGAGTTCAAGACCTACCAGGGGATGCTTCGCATAGTTCCTTGCATCGCGAAATCTAGGATTAAACAGACTTATTGGGTTAAATCAGTGTCCTACATCGAGTACCGACCGTTAACTAAGGCGCAAGCTAAAATGACCCCGAAAGGGAGGCTCATAAAGGAGCAAACATTATGCGTGAGCGGGTTGCAAAAGTTGAGATGGTAATTGTCCCATCGCTCGTACATAACAAAAGTACACCTTTTCTAGCAATCCCCGTCTAATGGAAAGATTCACTCGCTTATTGAAATCCCCGAGCGATGCCCTGAGCGTAGCCGAAGGGTCGTTTCCCTCTGTGCACTCTTTGTGACGCTCGTTTCCCACTTACCGATTTTTTTTATGAACAAGATTGTTGTAGGCCTCTCCGGGGGGGTCGATAGTTCCGCAGCAGCCGCAATTTTACACCATCAGGGATATGAAGTGGTGGGTTTAACGCTGTGGTTGATGAAGGGCAAAGGTCAGTGCTGCTCTGAGGGAATGGTCGATGCAGCTAAAATTTGCGAAGATTTGGGCGTTCCCCACCACATTGTTGACAGCCGCGAGGTCTTTCAGGCAAGTATTGTGGATTATTTGGTGGAGGGTTACAGTGCAGGAATTACGCCTCTGCCTTGTTCGCAGTGCAATAAAACTGTGAAGTTTGGGCCGATGCTCAGGTATGCTCGCGAAGAACTGGGAATTGAAAAGATTGCTACAGGGCACTACGCTCGCATTACTTACGATGCTGCTACGGGTCGCTATCAGTTGCGGAGGGCGATCGACCCTGCGAAAGATCAGTCTTATTTCTTGTACGATCTAACACAGGATTTGTTAGCGGGTACGGAGTTTCCTTTGGGGGAAATTACCAAGACAGAAACTCGCAGAATTGCGGCGGAATTTGGCTTGAAAACTGCTGATAAGCCGGAAAGTCAGGATTTGTGCTTGGTGGAAAGTAACGGTTCGATGCGGGCTTTTCTCGATAAGTACATTGCGCCGCAAAAGGGTGACATTGTGGACAAGGCAGGGCGGGTGCTCGGACAGCACGACGGCGTGCACCACTACACCATCGGCCAGCGGAAGGGACTCGGGATTGCTGCACCGGAACCGCTGTACGTGATTGAACTCGATGCTGCTGGCAATCGGGTAATTGTGGGCGATCGGCAGTTGGCAGTAGAATCTGAATGTACTGTCCAGAAAGTGAATTGGGTTTCTGTGGCCGGGCCCATGGCTCCGATTCGGGCTCAGGTACAGATTCGGTATCGATCGCACCCCGTGCCCGCTACCATTATTCCTGTGGAACCCTCCCAAGCAGAGGAAAAAGCTGGTAGTACAAGAGTTAAGTTGATTTTTGACGAACCGCAGTTGAGTATTACCCCCGGACAAGCGGCTGTTTGGTATGACGGGGATGTGCTGTTGGGCGGCGGCATCATAGAAAGAAACCAACTCCCAGCTTGATGTCAGGGGCACGCGAGCGTGCCCACCCCACAAGAAACCTCCCAGAAGAAAATTCACTCTTTGTGGAACAGGCCCCAAAGCCTGTTCCAAAAAAAACTTATTTTTCATTTCATATCAATTCCGGCTGCGCCGGAATGATAAAGTCAAGGTCAATAATTCGACATTCCCCGACTCCCGACTCCCAACGGACCACTCCCCATCATTCCGGTGTAACCGGAATCGATATCACAGGGGTACATTTACCTAACTAGCTTTTTTTTTCCAAACGCCAGATATTTCCCCTAGCATTAGTGCGGTAAACCCAAGTTTGGCTGCCATCAGAAACCACAACCCGCCAACCTTCGACAATCATTTGACCGCAAATTTCCTCAGCTTTCCCGAGTCCTAAACAAGTATCCGACCAACTTTGTCGGCTCGATTCAGTTACTTTCAACTTGTCAGCAGCAATGCCAGTGGACCGCGACAACTCTCGGCGAAGTGCTGCTGCTACGGTTGCGGGCAATTGGTTCGGGGGATTTTGGCGCGTACCCTCGGCCAAATTGACCGGTTCGGAAGTTAGACTATTGAGTGCAAATACCGAATAGCTGATTTTTGGGGGCACCGCCGCTGAGGAAAATTGCTGCGCGGTTTGCTGCTGTTGGCTTTCCAATTGGGAAAGGGAATATTTGAGAGCGCCCGCGTTAGCTGCTGCGGTGTCTCTTAGCGCCGGATACATTTCTCCGGCCAGAATTCCTGTTAGCACCAAAGCCAATATTAAAGGATTGGGCTGCTTTTCGTCTCGGTTTTGATTGTTTTGAGAGTTATTTTTGGAGATTGGTTTCATCATACGCCCTCTGCCTCACTTTACACAATGCGCGATCGCTCCTGACCACTCTACTGCCGATTCTTATTTAGACACTGTTGTTGATGCTGTTAGTTCCTTTTTGTAGAACCAACTTGACGGATGGTGCGACGCAAGTATTTCTTACTCGCTGCCGGCACTTGTGTTTCAGGAAACTTGCACTACCCATTTATGACTTAATTTTTAGTCAGAGTCTCCGGGTATTAAGAAAAATTTATGTTTAAGTAAATATTCTTAAAAGCATCTAATTCAGCCCCACAATCTCAGTAGAAATGACTATTCATTGTTCCCAAACTGCTAAAGGTGTTTTAGACTGTGGAAGGCGAGCTGAGCCACTGAGATCGAGGGGGTTGCCGCATAATTTGTTGCAACAGGACCCAAACGCATTAGAAATTAAGCCAGCTATCGCTGATTAATTGTACCATTCTGGTTTTCAAGAGCGATCGTTCCCGAAGCGATTTTAGTAGCGAGCGCTACTTTTATAGTAGAATCTTATTGAAATGTATCAATTATGGACAGAAAATCCCCAGGAATCCATCTCATAAATCTGCTAAGCTATCCTCAAAAATTTACCTTAATCGGTTTTCTATTTGCAATACCTTTAACCTTGGTCATGTACCTGCTGATTTCCGAAATTAACAGCCGGGTTGATTTTGCCGAAAAAGAAATTTACGGCAATCAATACCTGCGCCCGCGGCGCCAGTTGAGGGAATACATACCGAAACTTCAACTGTTAAATTATCAGAGTTTAAATCCTAATTTAAGCAATTCAGAATCCAGGGCCAATTTTGAAGCTAAGATAGACGCGAACTTTCAATCCCTGGGAAATACAGATCCCCAGCTCGGAAACATATTAATTGCCAGTGATATTTTAAATAATATTTATCAATATTGGCAAAATTTAAAACTTCGCCGCAGCCAGTAGAGTTGAGAAACTTACGATTTTGTATATCAAGGTTTAGCTGCCGAAATTAATAGATTGAGCGCTCGATTCTGCGATACTTCCAATCTGATTTTAGACCCAGATTTGGATACCTATTATTTGATAAATGCTACTTTGCTTAATTTTCCAGAAATGCAAAAAATCTTGTCAGAGATTAGGCTAATTTCTCAAAAATTTAGCCTGGGTTCCGAGGCCCCACCAGAGGAAAGAGCGCAACTGATTACTCTTTCGAGCAGAGTGAGAGAAATCAATGATGATTTGGCCATTAATATGGAGGTAGCATTTAGCAATAATCCTCAGGGGAATCGGCGACAGAAATTAACACAAAATTTAAAAAATTTTAACTTTCAGGTTAAGCAGCTAATTAAGCTACTAGATAAAACGATATATCGCAGTGTATTAATCAAATATGATGCCTATATTAACCGGAGCGATTTTGCTTTAAATTCAAGTTTAAAACTCAGTCATAAAAATGTAAACAACTTAGACTTTTCGCTACAATATAGAATTAAATATTTTGTTAAAACGCGACAATTAATGGGAATTTTATTAATAAAATTAGCCCTTTTTATCGCTATACTTCTGGAGGTTTACAGCGCAATTATGCAAACTGTATTTGTTATTGACGAAGCGTCAAAAAAGATGCCAAGCGGCAATCTAGGCTACAAAATTATTTTGGATAACAGAGATGAAGAGGGGCAGTTTGTGGGTGCGTTTAACAAGATTGCCGATGCCTTAAGTGGTGGAAATAAAAAAATTACTCTTTTCAAAGATTGCCTAAAAGCTGAAAATATGCGAATGATATCCGAACTAGACCTTATTCGCAAAATTCAGCAGATGCTGCTGTCAAAAGACCGAGAACTCAAGAAAGTTATCGGCTTAGATATTGCGGGATTTATGGAAGCTGCTGAGGAAGCAGGCGGCGACTATTACGACGTACTCCAGCACAAAGGTCGAGTAAAAATTGGCATGGACGATGTTAGGGAACACGGATGGGAGAGCGGCGTTTTAATGATTGTGGTTCAAACGGCAGTCCGAACTTGGCTCGCTGACAATGAACCAGAGCAGGTTAAATTTTTAAGCGCTATTAACAGTTTAATTTACGATAATGTGCAGCGCATGAAATTAGATAAAAACGCCAGCTTTGCTTTGCTAGACTATCAGCAGGGAATGCTGAAGTTGAGCGGCAAGCACGAAGAAATGATTGTCGTGCGGTGTAACGGTTGTGTCGAGGGGTTTGATAGGATCGATTTGGGTTTCCCGATCGGGCTGGATGCAGAGATTGCTAAATTTGTTGCCCTCTCCAAGTGTGCAGTTGTATTCAGGAGATGTGGCAGTGCTGTACACTGACGGAATTACAGAAGCTGAAAATATGGATAAACTGCTTTATGGTTTAGAGAGGTTAATTGAGGTAATAGAGATTAATTGGCAGCGTTCGGCTGCCGATATCGGGGACGCTGTAATTAAGGACGTGCGATCGCACATCGGCGAACAAAAAGTTTTTGATGACATCACATTGCTGGTACTCAAACAAAAATAGCTAATTAAATCTCACTTCTTAAGTTTAAAATAGATTCAGTAATGTTCCTCTTTTCAAACTTTACCTCTTACATTGATATGATTCAGACTTTCGGCGATTTCATCGAGTTGCCCGCTAGCCAAGAATACTTAATAATTGGATTTTCCCCGAGTTCGGTTCCCCTGAAGCAGCGGTGGCGGAACAACGGTTTGTCGGCGGATTTTATGGCTGACTACTTGGCGACTTTTTTTCCTGGTAACGAAGACGACTCCTCGACAATTGAAAGACAAGCTGAAATTAAAAGCGCTGTTAGCTACATTGCTAACGAGTTATTAGAAAATGCGATGAAGTTTAATAATGAAACCTCGGAGTACCCGATCAACATTAAACTGCAATTAGAGAGCGACGGAGTGCTTTTCTCAGTTACTAACAGTATCTCTCCGCAAGGTGTGGACAAGTTTCAGGCTTACATTCAGCAGTTGCTGGCCTCGGAGCCCAGCGAGCTTTACATTCAGCAGTTGGAAAAAAATGCTGTTGAGGAAAGCTGTACCGATTCTGGATTGGGTTTGTTGACCATGCTCACCGATTATAGCGCCAAAATCGGCTGGAAGTTCCAGACCGTGCACAAAGACCCGGAAGTAATTGCGGTGACAACTATAGTGCAATTGAGAGTATAAGCAACACTGGCGATCGATAATATCTAGGGGAGTTTTTTTGCGACAATGGAAATTAAGACAGAAGATTACCGGATCTGTTACGATCCAGCAACGGCAACCGTGAGTTTTGTGGGATCTCTCAGGCTGAGGGGGCCTACGGAGTACGAACCGATACTGCAGTTACTGGGCAAGGTTGCCGACGTGGAACCCGCGAAAATAACCCTCAATTTGCAACAGTTAGAATTTTTGAACAGTGCTGGCATCAATATGCTGTCGAAGTTTATTATCGAGGAGCGCAAAAAAGCCCGGGTGGAAATGGCGGTACAAGGTTCTCAACGCATAGCTTGGCAAGGTAAATCTTTGAGGAATTTCCAGCGCCTGATGCCTGGTTTGCAGTTGGAATTAGTATAGATACACGATTACTTTTAGGGCGCGGGCTGTTGAGCAATTTTCTGTTAGTCGAGGCGCAAATTCTCGCGTTATGCTGGAAGAACAACCATCTAGAGAACACCTACTTTTAGAGATAGAAAGATTGCGCCAGCAAGTGAAAGACTTGAAGGAGGAAAAAGCGGATCTGGAAATCTTGCTGGAAACTACTGCTGAACATTCCGATACGGTTGAGACTGAGTTGCGCTCTCGGGCATTCGAGGCCGTTCGGGAAGGCGAAATCAAGCTGGCTCAATTTCTGGAAGCGATTCCGATAGGCGTAGCCGTACTCGATTCTCAAGGCAGACCTTACTACATCAATCGCGCCGGACAGCAGTTACTCGGTCAAGGGGTTTTGCCGTTAAATTCTGTTGAGGAGTTGTCAGAAAGTTATCAGGTTTATGTCGCGGGAACTGATACTCTTTACCCTTGCGAGAATTTGCCGATCGTCCGAGCTTTGAGGGGCCACAACGCGACGGCTGATGATATGGAAATTCATCGACCCGACAAGAACGTTCCCATTGAGGCTTGGGGAACGCCAATTTTTGACGCGGGCAAAGTTGCTTTTGCGATGGCAGTTTTTCAAGATGTCGGGGAACGCAAACAAGCTGAAACCGAGCGCCATAAATTTATTGAGAAACTATTTGAACTCAATCAAAATTTGGAAAAATCCCTGGATGCAGAATCAGAATTAACTGATGCCTACGGGCGATTTGTGCCGCATCAATTTCTAAATTTATTGGGATATGAAAGTATTATAGATGTCAATTTAGGCGACCAAGTGCAGCAGGAAATGTCGGTGCTATTTGCGGATATCCGCGACTTCACGACGCTTTCGGAAACTATGACACCTCAAGAAAATTTTAATTTTATCAATGCTTACCTTTCGCGGATGGAGCCGGCTATTACTAGCAATAACGGGTTTATTGACAAATACATCGGCGATGCAATTATGGCTCTGTTTAGTGACTTTGCAGATGATGCAGTGAAAGCGGGTATTGCCATGCTACATATCCTGACTAATTACAACGAAGACCGTCAACGTGTCGGCTACGTCCCGATTCAAATTGGCATTGGCATCAATTCGGGTTCTTTGATGCTGGGGACAGTCGGGGGTAAAAGCCGAATGGACAGCACTGTGATTAGCGATGCTGTTAATTTGGCATCTCGCATTGAAGGATTGACTAAAGATTACAGCGTACCTCTGTTAATTTCTCACCAGACTTTGGAACGGTTGCGAAATCCGGCTGATTATGCTATTCGGATTGTGGATAAAGTACAGGTAAAAGGAAAATCTCAATATGTCGTAGTCTATGAGGTATTTGATGCCGATCCTCCGGAAATTAGGTCGGCAAAGCTAGAAAATTTGCCCGTATATACTGAAGCTATGTTACTGTGCGAGCGCAAGCAGTTCCGAGAAGCGGGAAAATTGTTTGAAGAGTGTTTGCGGACAAATCCGAGCGATCAAGTAGCTCGTATTTACCTGAAACGCTGTCGGGATTGGCGATCGCTCCTCAAAGGAATTTAAAGCAAGTCAATCGATTTTAGATTTTAGATTTTAGATTAAAGAATTGAAGCATTGACCCCACGGATAAATTCGGGCGCTTGTTTATCGGATACAGGTTTTTTATTTCTGGGTCCTGAGTCTGCTTTCGGAATGAATCCGGGGGCTTGTATCTTGGATGCTTTCGGTCATTAGTCAACACTTCGGACTGTTTTTGATTACAAACCGTAGAATGACGGTTTCAAGGCGCTCAGTATTAGGGAAACCCTTGCTGCAGCACAGGATATGCAAAAACCAAGAGTTTTAGACTAGGAACTCAAAACGCAAGGGTTTACGATCGCACTCGCTCCCTCAGAAATCCGGTTTCCGACTATATTGCTCGTTAATAAACCTAGGAGGTTTGCGAAAAACCATGTTTCTCGGCTACCCATGAGTAAACCCTGAAACTCTGCGAAGTGTTGTGATAATATAATGAGTAATTTGGAGTGTCAAAAAAAGACGATGCAAATCAACAAGCAGCAGCAGAAAATATATATAAAACCTTCAGTGATTAAAGTTATAGCTCTGTTCTGTCTGTGCTGCTTGTTAACTGCAAGCTGCGGACAGGGGGCTAATCGCTCGCCTAATTCGAGCGGCGACAATGCTAATAATCGCGTTACTATTGGCACAACCTTGAAATTGCGCACGATCGACCCTGCGGACGCTTACGAAATTCTATCAGGACAACTGCTGCAAAATTTGGGCGACACTCTCTACACCTACGAGTCGGGAACTACAAAGTTAATCCCCAATTTAGCGACTGCAATGCCAAAAGTTAGCCCAGACGGATTGACATATACAATCCCCTTGCGTCAAGGCGTTATTTTTCACGACGACACACCGTTTAACGCCGCAGCAATGGAATTTTCCTTGCAGCGGTTTATCAAAAATGGCGGCCGTCCGGCTTTCTTGTTGGGCGATGCAGTAGAATCGGTGAAAGCGACGGGCGAATACGAATTAACTTTTCAACTCAAAAAGCCTTTTGCTGCTTTTCCTTCTCTGTTGACATTTGGCGGTATTTGTGCAGTTTCTCCGAAAGCTTACGAGATTGGGGAGGGTAAATTTAAACCAGATACGTTTGTGGGAACTGGACGCTACAAGCTGGCGAAGTACGGCAGCGATTCTCTCAAGTTTGAGGTGTTTGACAAGTATTGGGGGGAAAAACCAGTTAATAAAGGAATTGACCTTTTGCTGCTTTCTAGTTCGTCAAATTTGTTCAATACTTTTCGGACTGGTGCGATCGATGTGGCTTATTTGTCTCTGGATGCAGACCAAGTTCGCAGCTTGGACGAGGGAGCAAAAAAAGGGAAATGGCAGGAAATCGCGGGGGAAAGCAGTACGGTTAGTTACATGACGCTGAATATGAAGTCTCAACCCCTGGACAAGTTAGAAGTGAGACAGGCGATCGCAGCAGCGATGGATCGCCCCCTGATTAACGATCGCGTACTGCGGGGACAAGCACAACCGCTTTACAGTCTGATTCCCACAACATTCGACGTTCAAAAACCGATTTTTAAAGAACTGTACGGCGATGCCAACACTGCAAAAGCTAAGGAACTTTTAACGAAAGCGGGATACTCGGCCACAAATCCTTTTGTTCTGCAAATTTGGTATCCTTCAGCTTCCACAAAACGAGCTTTAGTGGCTAGTACGATCGAGGCGCTAGCTAAACTCAAAATGGACGGGATAATGCAGGTAGAAATTAACAGCGTTGAATCTCCGACTTTGTTTCAAAACATAGAGAAGGGAATTTATCCTGCGGTGTTAGTGGATTGGTACGCCGACTTTTTCGACGCCGACAATTACATTCAGCCGTTTTTGGATTGTGCCACCGGTTCGGCCGCCGGGGGCTGTGAAAAGGGTGCTAGTCAAGGTCAGGGTTCGTTTTATTATAGCGATCGGGTAAATCAACTGATCGACAAGCAACGCAAAGAAGCAAACCCTCAAACCCGCAAAGCCCTATTTGCCGAAATTCAAGACATACTGGGTCAAGATGTACCTTTCATCCCTCTTTGGCAGGATAAGGACTATACCTTTGCTCAAAACAGCATCACGGGCGTCCGTCTCGAACCGACGCAATCCTTTCCTTTTTGGTTCCTGAAAAAGCAATAATTCTTTACTAGAATTTTCAGGAATTGAAACGTATAATTATTGCATATTTTGTGCACAATAGGGTGAGGATTGTCACAGTTTATTAAAGAGACCGCTCACCCTACCCTCTCAAAAAAGCTGGGATATTATTAAAGAGAGATCTTGCTGAGGGTGGGTATATGAAACTTGGGATTTTAACAACAACAGGGCTGCTGATTGCGATCGGTTTTGCCTCGGGAGTCAAAGCAGAAAACGTCTCACACGTCAAGCAACTCTTAGAAACTAAAAAATGTAGCAAATGTGACTTGACAGGAGCGCAACTTGCTGGTATGAACCTTAGCGGTGCAGATTTGAGCGGTGCGAATCTGAGGGGTGCAAATTTGAACGGTGCAAATTTGAACGAAGCCAAACTGAACGAAGCAAATCTGAAACAAGCTAAATTGCAAGGTGCGAGTTTAATTGCGGCTAAAATGCACGGGGCAAATTTGGAGGGTGCTGATTTGAGCCGGGCTAATCTGAGTCTGGCGGGTTTAGTGATTGCCAGTTTGAAAAATACCAACCTCACCAGCGCTAATTTAATCGGCGCTAATTTAGAAAGTGCCGATTTGGCGGGTGCCAACCTGAGAAATGCTCGCCAGTCTGTAGCGAATTTAGCTAATGTCAGTCTCAGAGGCGGCAGTTTGTCGGGAATAGACGTACAGGGAGTCAACTTGCGGGATGCAAATTTGACCAATGCAAATTTGAACGGTGCAAATTTGAACGGTTCGGACTTGACCGGTGCTAATTTAAAGAATGCCAATATGGCAAATGTAGATTTGAAAAACGCTTCTTTGCCGTAGGACGATCGCCAATTGCTATATCAAATTCGGGTGCTTAAAAAACTTAATATAATAATGTAGGGGCAATTCTGTAATTGCCCCTACAGTTTTAATTGTAGGATTTATCTCGTTTCCGGTCGCGGAGGGGGTCAATCGATTTTAGATTTTAGATTTTAGATTAAAGAATTGAAGCATTGACCCCAGGGATAAATTCGGGGGGCAAGTTTCATCGGATACAGGTTTTTTATTTCTCCACTGATGAATCCGGGGGCTTGTATCCTGGATGCTTTCGGTCATGGTTCGGTGTGCAAAGCTTTTCGCTGGCTTCTGCGATTGCTTCATATTTACGATGTCGGATCAATCTTCCTCGTGAGCATCCTGCGGGAAACGGATAATGTCATCGTCGCCGAGATATTCGCCATTTTGAATTTCAATCATCACCAGGGGAATAACGCCTGGGTTTTCCACGCGGTGAGCAGTATTCATGGGAACGTAGGTTGACTGTTTCTGCATGAGAATCGTCTCGCAGTCGTTGCAGATAACTTTAGCGGTACCGGAGACGACAACCCAGTGCTCGCTGCGGTGATAGTGCATTTGGGTTCTGATGTGGTGCCCCGGTTTGAGTTCAATGCGATTGATTTTGTAACGATCGCCCGAGTCTATGACTGTAACTTTGCCCCAGTAGCGGGTTTGCGTGCGATCGTCAGTTTTTTCGATTGTGTCCACTGTTTCCACCATCCTGTTTATCTCTCTAACGGTGTCTGCCCAAATAGCTGTAATTAAAAGTATAGCAGGGACAGGGTCAGCGCGTAAGTGCGATCGGTTCAAACATTACTCAATTAGCCGCCACTGGCGAGCAGCAATAAATTGAGACAAATATCCCACATTTGTGGTGGCAATTAGGAATGAGAATTAAATAACTTCCACAAGTTTGTGGGATGGGCGTCCCGCCCGTCCTTTTTGGACGGGCGGGAC
>NZ_JAUBTO010000073.1:0-38894 GCF_036702495.1 Microcoleus sp. C2D2
GAGTGCCTCACCGTGAGTTTTTTGTACAACATACTTCCTGCTTTTTGTCAAGCTCTTTTACTGGACTGGCGCTCTAGCACTGGCTGCGGGTTTTGAGAAATCGGCGGCACCGGCTGCTGTTGGGACAATGGTACCGGTGCTGCTACTGGCGCAATTGCTACTGCACTGGGCGGTGGTGCCGGTACTGGCATTGCGGGCGGCACGGCAGGGTAGTTTGCCGCTGTCATCCCCGGCGCGATTGCGCTAGGAAAAGTTGCAGAACTGGCAGAAATACCTTCAGCATTTAGCTCTTTAACTGCTTGACCTCTGCTTTGCCCCAGAGAAGCTAATTGCGCCCAGCGCTCGTAAGGGTCTACTTTTTCTGGTGAAGGCGACCGGGGTGGTGGCGCAGGTCGAAGTGCCAGCAGTGCGGGTGGCGACACAGGGCGCGGTAATGGCGTCGGACGAGGGCGAGGCGGGGGCGGTGCAGGTGGCTGTGCAGGGCGCGGTAACGGCGGCTGTGGAGGAGGAATGGTCTGTACAGTCCTTGGCGGTGGCGGATTAAAGTTTTGAACCTGCCTTGGGGTTTGAGACCTTCTAGCGGCTGGTGCAGGTTTTGGTGCAGGCGTCGGTTTGGAAGCAGGGGTCGATCGATTTTTAGGTTCAGGCGGCTGAACTTCTAGCGCCCGCTGCTGATCTTGAAATGCCAGCCGGCTTTTTAGTTCTCCTGACGAGTCAGGAGAAACTTGAGTCGGTTTAGGGTTCGGCGTTTTTGCCTGTTGGCGGATGGGTTTAGGAGCAAAGAACACAAACCAAAAGAATCCCAAGATGCCGAGAACTGCGCCAGTACCCATTAATACTGAAAACGTCCGAACTTCGGGCTTCTCAGAAACAGAGCGGGTTTCTGCTCCTTCGCTGTCCTGTTTAATTCTGTGCTCGGAGGCCAATAATTCATCGGCGTCTCCGTCATGCCCTGCCAATTCTCTTTCCTCCTCACGGCTCAACTTTTTGCCATTGCGGATAGCGCCATTAGGAGCGTTAGCTGCCTGAAAACCGTTAGAACTGTTGGAAAAGTTATTGGCTCCATTAGAGGAGTTGTTGCCATTAAAACTGTTGGAAAAGTTATTGGCTGCATTAGAGGAGTTGTTGCCATTAAAACTGTTGGAAAAGTTATTGGCTGCATTAGAGGAGTTGTTGCCATTAAAAGGGTGGCTAGTTGTGCTGCTAGGCGGCGTACTGTAGGAACTTTCTTCAATTTCATCGGGTTCGCCATCAAATTCGCGCCAATTTTGAAGTTCTTTTTCGTTCATGTTTTTATCTGCTATTAATTGGGTTTAAATTCGGTAATTTTGTTGATTTCTAAGCCCGCCGAGCGAAGCTCATAAACTTTTTGTTCAAAAGCTGAGGCTTGGCTACCTAGCGGCGGGGTTTGGATTTCTACAGCTTTGATTCGGAAAGTGCGATTGAAAGGAATTCTTTCATCGATTCCTGACGTGCGATCGACGAGCAACCGGGTAGCAATCATGTCAATTTCCCATTCGCCCGGACGGACTTCTCTGGGTTCGGATAAAAAAGAAATGATGACAGTTGCTCGCAATTGACCCGTAAAAACTTTATTGGGGACGAGTTCAGCTATGTCAGGGAGAGAAGCTTTGCCAAAATTTGGTTCTAGGAGTAACGAAGCAAAATAACTGCTGGTAGGAACTCGTTTGGAATTGACTTTAATTCCAGAATCTGTATCGTTAGTTCCTGGTATTTTATTGTCCCAGTTGAAGGTTAACTCTGCCCAAGTTTTGACAAAATTTTGGATAACTGAGGGATACCGAAAAAACCGATCTCGTTCCGCTACATAGTAAGTTTGACCGTTGATTAGCTGGACTTGCGTTGTCTTCATAGCAGCTACCGAGTTGATTCGGTACGCGACGAACAGGTGCAGAATTAGGGAGAGGATATTCACTCCAGTTAAGATGAGGAAGCACAATGCCAGTAGATTTTTAGCTTCTGGCAACAATGCAGTTTGTGAAAATCTTTGTACCTTCATAAAACCTTTCGGTAAGTGTGAAAAACTCGTAGTTGTAAGTTAGGGAGAAAACACGGCACGAGTAGCTTTAGCTACTTTCTAGTCCTGGCGCTAAAAGCACCTGGGGTTAGTGACCGAATAATTAGTAATTCGCCATGAGTAATTCGCAATTTTTCATTAAAGAAACCGAGCGCTGAAATAATTAGTATTTCGGGATTTCTCATCAGTAATTTATAATTCAGGATTAAAGAAACCGAGCGCTAATTCCGAAATACTAATTATCAAAAAACGAATTACTTTCACTACCCCGCATTTATGCGTGGGTAATTACGAATTCTCAATTCCGAGTTACATTGACATCACTTAAATCCTTTGTTCATTGCCAAATTAGCGGCTGCTCCTATAGCGTTGCTCAAAACATCGACGAGTTGTTTGGCATTGCTAGCGATGCCGCTGTAAAGGGCAATTCCTCCTCCGCCGGCGATTAATAGAGCTAATCCGGGTGCGAAAATGCTGATTAAAAAGAGAAAGGCAACATCGCTAGCTAATTCGGCTCCTGAATTGACTAGCACGGTGGCTGCCAATCCGACGACGATGTTGTATCCAAGTTGGACGCCAAATAAACTCAGAAATCCAGTTGCCCAAGCCCAAATCGGTCGGCCCTGCAAGGGAAGTAGCGACAGCCCCATCGCGATCGGCGAAAAGAGTGCTGTTAGTAAGAGCGCTGCTTCAAGGATGTTGACAAACGCCCACTGGATGCTATATAGAATGAATCGGATGATTGGCACTGCTTTTTCTCTAAACACTGAACCGGGGTCAGTTATAAAAGTCGCGGCATCTTGAGCAGCGCCGGGCAAGCTATTATTCCAGAGGATTTCAGCAAAAGCCCGCAGCGCTTGCAGAGGGGCTGAGCCGGCGGCTTGCCTCTCTGCTTCGCTAACAATTTTCTGAGCAGCTTCTTGCTTGGAATTCCAGCAAGTAACCAGTTCTTCTCCTACTTTATTTCGGCATTCGCCGTAGAGATTTTCTAGTTGTTGCCGGCCGATGTTGCTGATAGTGACGTTGGCGATCGCGTCCCTAAATGTCATTTCTCCTAGTTGCGCTTCGAGGACACCTTGGACTTGTCTGTAAGCAAAGCTCCTGGTAAAAATGACGGTATTTGCTAGCAATTTGCCGTTAGCGCCGAGGAACAGCATGATCACGAGCGGCCAGACGAACAGTGCTGCCAGTTCTGACCATGACTGCTTTTCGATAATGTCTTTCCCGCTGCTTAGAGTTAAGAAGAGGATGCTGACGGCTGCTAGGGTGATGCCGAGCGATACTAGACCGACCCACAGCCCAGAAGCGATCGGGTCAATCGTGCTAATCCAAACTTTATCCCAAGATTCTGAGGTCGTCTTAGCCAGGTTAATTGACTCGCTAACGATGTCCAAGGATGACCCTTCTGCACCACTTGTCGGTGGTGTAATTTGTGCTAGAAATTCTCTCATTTGTTTATGGGAAAAACTTCAACTTTGTATTCAACAACACGGTCAGTCTGCACGCAAACTAGGCAATAGTCATCGGTGATGTCTGCTTGCTCCCCAACTTTGCATTCAAGCCAGCCGTGTTAGAAGCGCTTGACAAATTTTTTAAGAGCGATGCTTGACAAATTTTTTAAAAGCGATACAGTCAACAGCTACGCTCAATTTGTGTTGTCAAAATCTTTGCTAAGCCAAGAGATTATCGCCGATTCAATTTAACGGCTCGGAGTATTAATCGGGAGCGGCGAACCTGTTAGTTGAAATCGGAGTTGTGTTGCTGCCACTCGGTTTTCCCAAGTAGCCGCCGCCGGGGAGCATCAGCATTCCCGCCTGGTAGCTGGCTTGGTTTCCAGACGCAGTGCTGCCTCGGCGATCGCCCGTGTTGATCGCGGATATTTCCTTAGCAGCTTGCGACAGCAGCACGTTATTAATGGCCCGATCTGTGCGAGCTTGCTGAGCTTCCTGTAAATTTCGCATCTGGACTTGTGCGCCCAATGCGGTCTGCTGCGAGAGGTTTTGGAGAATTTGTTGAGTAACGTCGAGGCTCTGCGATTCTTCGCCCAATTGGACGTTTTGTTCGGTATCTTGTCGAGTTGCTTCTAACACTTGGAAGCTGTTGTTTTGAGCTTCTTTGCTGAGGGTTGCTCCGTCAGCTATGCCGATAGCGGCGCTGCGCTGAGCTTGAGCGTCTAAGTCAGACATGATGGTATATGAACCTTTGCCGTCTAATTTGCTCGACTTAGTTTCGAGTAAATCTGACAGTTTCGTTCCTTCTGTCTGGGATGTTGGAGCTTTAATAATTTGGCTGCTGACTTGGCTCAAATCAGGAATTTGGATAGCTCCGAGAGAAGAGGAAAGGAGTTCGTTTAAAGAGCCAAATAGCTCGTTTTGCACGAAACCTTGGATGTCGCCGATAAAATCGTTGACTTGTTTGAAAACATCTTCAATGGGAGCTAAGAAACTTCCCGCAGTTGGGGCTGGATATCTCACAGCCGATTCTTGTGTACTTGGGATGAAAGCGTTTGGGGCTGGAGCTTTCACGGCCGCTTCTTGTGTACTTGGCACGAAAACGCTTGGGGTTGGAGCTTTCACAGCCGTTTCTTGTGTACCCGGTACGAAAGGAGGAGTTGCTTGAGCTAAACTTGGTCTGACTTGAACGATTAATTCCAAGCTGGCTAACAGGGAAACTGCTGCTAGTTTTGTAGCAGGTTGCTGCATCAATTGAAGTCGATATTTCATGGGAGTTATTTTGGTAGTTTTGCAAAAAATTGAGAATTATTGCTGTGAAAGTCGGATGCCATTTTTGGCTGAGCATTGGCAGCTATGGTAGTAATTTCTAAATTTTGACCAATGTGGTCGAAGCCTTTTCCTTCTTTCACTGCTGCAATGTATTCTTGGGTGAAATGCTTTAGCCCTTGAAGCTGCCCTTTGAGGGTAGGAGGATATTGAGCCATGATGCGATCGCGGGCTTCTTTTTCATTTTGGTTGTTAGCAATTGATGCCAACATCATCTCTCCGGGGTAGAATCGCGATCGCCAAAATCTTCCTCCTTTCTCAATCAGCCAGCACGAGTAGAGGTCAGCAGCCCTTGGCAGAAAAGATTCCGTTGCATTTGAACTGATAATTTGCGGGTCGTACCCCAAATATTTGTGAGCGGCTGCCACCCCAGAATTGGTTATTCTTCCGGTAATTCGGTAGACCATATTTTGCAGAATTTGTGCTCCTGCGGAACATTCGCATAGGGCATCAAAATCTTGGCTCAATAGCAAGACAGCTATGCCATCTTTTCTGCCAGTGGCGCAGAGTTCGCCGACAACTGATGCAAAACCATCTTTTTTGAGTAGGACGCTCAATTCATCTCCAATAAATAAGCTTTTGGGGTGAGAAAGAGCGTTGCGGATGCAAGCAGCATGGGCGTTAATTGCCATTAAATAGGCATCTTGTTCGTTAGACAGTCCCGATAGGGCAAAGAACTTAACAGCAGGTTCCGGCGAAAACGTGCTGGGCTGACCGATCGCTTTTCCCAAGCGGGATGTTAGCAAAGCATTTCCTTGGCTGAGGATTTGATTGATAGCTAGCCTATCCAGTTCTTCAAACGATTTGAGGTTGAGCCTTTCTTTGCTGCAAAACCTCAGCAAATCTTGGAGAGTTGGCATTTGCTGCCATTCGGGAGATTGCCACCCTCTTTCAAATGCCTTGTTGTAGCGAGCGATGATTTCTGGATCTCTAAGGTACATATCGAGCATTCGCAGGATAATTGAATCTACCCGCTGGGCTAAGTGGGGATGGTGAATTTTGCCCATTGCGATCGCCACCAGAGCTTTGCGGATAAATTCTTTCCAAGATTCCATCCGCCGCTCTCTTTCGGCTTTGTCGAACTTGCGGAGGTCTGGCGGTTCTACTAAATTGCTAGATCCTTGACTGATGTCGTAATATGCGCCTTGGTCGCCCAAAAGTTCCATATTTCCCAGGTAATGTCCTGCTCGGGTATGAGTTTATGGTATAATTAAGGAAGTTTCATCAGCTTAGGGATACGCTTATCTTAAAATTATGATAAGTAAAAATAGAGTTTCTGAAGTTAAACAGAACTTCTATCCCATCTCATATTAATAGGAGAAAAATAATTTTATGCGACTTAGCTCTGTGTTTATTAGGTTTTACAAGTCTTTTAATATTGACCTTGATAGAAAGTTTGACAATGGTGCAACCCGTTTCCCTTGGGAGATTATTAAATCAGATGATAATAACGTAGAAATGTTCTATCCTTACATAAAAATTGATATTCAATCAGACATTACAGCGATTGTTGGTGCTAACGAATCAGGAAAATCACATCTTTTAACTGCTATAGAAAAAGCAATTCATGGCAAAGATTATCAGGGTAAGGAAATTACAGTTAGAGACTTCTGTCGCTACTCTGAACGATTCTCTGTTGTACAGCGTCGTTCAAGAATACCTGATTTGGGTACAGAATGGGTAGATTTATCTCCGAAAGAATCTGAAACTATTGATAAGTTAGTACCACTAGAAAAAAACAAAAAACGAAAACCTATAGAGCGATTTTATCTTTTTCGCAATAACGGCAATGAGTTGACGATTTACTTACCAAACGGTACCTCTTCACAAGATGGTAGCAAACAATACCTCGAAACAAAGCTCAATCCCAGCGAGAACAAGACAGTTTTAGATTTATTGCCAAAGACCCGGAGATTGGAACGTGATGTAAAATTGCCATCAAGAATTCCTATCAAGCAGCTTGTTATGAGAATTCAGGAGAAAGTTCAAAAACAGCCAGAAAATTTAGGCTTCAATCGATATGAAGTAGCTTCCACCGGAAGTAGAAAAGAAATGCTGGATTTATCCGAGCAACTATTACAAGTCTCCAGAGAGATAAGCGAACATACCTTGACTCCTGGCAATCTCTCTTCTGATTGCCTCAATCGTTTAAAACAGACAGTTTCAGCTCTTGATGAAGTTCGTACTAATTCTAATACTGAACAACAAAATAGCATTGATTTAGCTTACAAATTAATATGTAAAGTCGCTAAGGTGACTCCAGAGGCTTTAATAGACCTTGCCGAGGCCATGCAAGATGATGATTCTGGCAATACGCAAGCCTTAATCGATCATATAAATCGTCAATTATCATCTAACTTAAATTTTCCCCAATACTGGGTTCAAGATAGCAAGTTTAGCTTGGTAATTTCTGCAAAAGATCATGACTTAGAGTTTAATATTATTGACCGTACTGGAACTAAGTATTCTTTTGAAGAACGGAGCCAAGGATTGCAATATTTTCTCGGCTACTTCATTCAACATCGTTCCTATGAGCTACCTGATAATAAGTCGGAAATTATTCTCATGGACGAACCTGATACTTATTTATCTAGTCAAGCTCAACAAGATCTTTTAAAAATCTTTGAGGAAGTAGTAGTTCCCAAAGATGAAAAACCTAGTTCTCAAGTGGTTTACGTTACTCATTCACCTTTCTTAATTGATAAAAATCATTCGACAAGAATTCGTGTATTGCAAAAGGGAAATGATTATGAAGGAACTCAACTGGTAAAAGGATGCTCCCAAAATCATTATGAACCTTTACGCTCGGCATTTGGCTCATTTGTTGCTGAAACTGTCTATATTAGCCATTGTAATTTGATGGTAGAAGGTCAGGCAGATCAAGTGCTTCTTGCTGGTGCTGCAACCTATTTACGCTCTCTTCCCAAAGTAGCTAAAGACACTGAAAGCTTAAACTTAAATACAATTACTATTGTTCCATCAGGAGGAGCTAAAAATATTGTTTATTTAACCTATTTAGCACGCGGAAGAGATAAGGAACAGCCAGCGGTGATTGTTTTGCTTGATAGCGATGGAGAAGGCAACGAAACTAAAAAAATTTTAATTGGTAAAGAATTTGCTCCTATTAAGTCTGTGTTACTCAAAAATACATATATTTTGCAAATAGGCGATCTAAAAAAATATGAGGAATTTAAAATTTCTGAAGGCATCAATTTGTTGGCTACGGAAGATTTAATTCCTTTACCTATCGCAATTAAAGCTGCTCAAAAATTTGCCTTAGAGATTTATGGTATTAGAGATTTGAAAATTTCAGAACAGATGGTACTCGAAAAAATTCAAGAAAAAACATCTCTACTTGAAGCATTAAATTTATGTTGTAATAGTTACCTCAAAAAGCAGTCTGAAGAACAAGAATTATCTACGATTAAAAAAATGTCTATGGGAAAAGTTGCCTTTGCTAAAACTGTAATAGAAACAGTAAAAGAATTAAGAGAGGAATACGGTAAAGATTTTTCATCCGATAAAAACCTCGATCAATTTGAATGCAATTTTAAAATTTTGTTTAGGCAGATCAATACAATGAAACAAGAAGCAGAACTGGAGCGAAGTGAAATTCGGGCTTCTGAAAAAATAAAAAATCATGTTCAAAGTTTCCTCGACGAACACCCTTCTAGAGCTACCCGCGAAGATGGGCACAAATTCTTAAAAAAATTAAACTCACTTTTAGCCTCAGATGATAGAAATGAGGCACAACAACTTAAAGATAGAATAGAAAAAATTTATAAGGATTACGAACTAAATCTGGATCAAACAGAAGCTATTAAGGAATATGACAAGTTCAAGGTAGATATACAAGGCTTGTGCCATCCACAACAAGGAAGGAAAAGTGAAATTCAACAAGAACAGCAAGAGGGGTTATCTGTTTCAGAGGAAACTGAACATTCTGAAAGCACGAAGTGAGTAAATGAAAGCCTCCATTTCTTCAACAGCAATATGGCACTGCCGAACGTCTGGTGGCTTTCCTTTGACCAGAACGGCATCGAACACTTGTGCGTCACCTTGGCGGGGGTCAATTCCTATCAGTTGTTTTGACCCGTCCGGCAGATCCAGGATTTCAAATTCGTATTTGACTGCCCCGGTCGTGCCGTCTTCGCGACGTGATTCTTTCCAAGGAAATACTGGATCTTTTTCCCCGGTAAAGCGTTTGGGGAAGGTGTCCTGAAACTTTTCAACTAAAGCCTAGGCAGTTGCTAGCTTGTTGTATTCTTCTTCCGACTGAGGCAATTTGAAAATGGCTTCTCTTTCTTCGGGAGTTAGTTTGTCCCGATCCGGCTCAAATTTCCAGCGAGATCCATTCTTGGTTCCCGAAAAAATTTCGGTATTATCGCTGCCTTTTACGACAACTTTAACTTCGTTGTTTTGAGCAGTTACATTCAAGCTGCCGCCACCATCAAAAGCAATACCCGATTGGGGAGACTGCCCCGTAGCGAAAGCATAATTGACTAAGCAATCTGCTACAGTTTCTCGCTGCTGCTGTATTTTTGTTTGAGCTACCATTTTACTAAGAAGATCCTCTGGTTCGCTTTCCTCCTTGTTGATACTGTTAGGTGCAGTAACGGTTGGCTGAATTTTTTGACGAGTTTCTGGCCCTTGTGAATTAGGATTAAATTCTGATTCAACAGGCATCTGAACGGTCATTTTATGTTCCAGTTTGTCAACGATACTTTCAAGGCGATCCAACCTCTTTGAGAGGTGGCCTAAATAGTCTTGAATTTGGTCTAGCTGTTCGCTGATGCTGGTATCTTTATCGAGCTGTAGAGGCTTAGATTTCTGGGAGTTTGGGTTGAGCTTGCTCTCTAGATCGTCAATTTTTTCGCCAATTTGAGCTGCCTTGGTTTCGGGATTGTTGATTTTAACTCCCTCGGTGACCTTGGCTTCAATGTCGCGATCGCTTCTCTGAGGCTGGCTCGTTTCCAATTCCTCTGGTTCAGTTGCAGCAGGCGGTTCTAATACCTGCTTAGCCCGTTCAGCAAGTTTTTCAGTGCGTGTATCTATCGCCTCTATGCCGGAAATGACATCAGCGTGTTTAGCACGAGTCGCAACTCGGTCGGCGCGATCGTTTAATGAGTCAATTTGTTCGAGAACTTTTTCGAGTTTTTCTGCCTGTTCCTTTTCCCTCGCTCGTTCAATGTAATCAATTAGATCTCCAATACTCTTGGCTCCAAGTAGACCCATTAAAGAGACAGTTTGGACGGTTAAGCCACTTACGGTTAATCCGTTAATTTCGCTTCCCATAGAAGCGACACTTGCACCTTGACGATCGGTTTCTTTTAGAACAGTTTCAAGGGTATCGAGGAAGGGATATTTTGCGTCGGGCTTTTCAGCAACTTTTTGCTTGAATTGTCCGTTATCATTCTGATTGAGAACGCTGCGATTTTTAGCTATCTTGCCCAATACACCATTGGAGATAGGAGTATCTTCATCATCAGAAAGTAGTTCTTCAATATTATCTTCTTCCTCCTTTTTTTGCGTTTTGCTGGCATTTTTTTGAGAAGCTACTGACTTTCCTAGCTGGCGTTTGGACTGCGATGACTTGCGAGTTTGCGTATGGTGGCTGGGAAAGTCTGCATCTTCTTCTAAATCGCTTAAGTCATCTTCCAATTCGCTATCTAGTTCTAAATCGCTTAAGTCATCTTCCAATTCATCATCTAGTTCTTCATCAAATTCTTCGGAAATGCCGTCCTCCTCTAATTCATCACTGGCATCCAGCCCGATTAAGTCCATAATTTGGGATGGAGTATAGTAATTGTTATTGTCTTTCGTTTCAACGCCAGCCTGTTTCAAATTTTTAACTAAATAGACACCGCTGGTTCTCTGGCTGGGGTCTTTAGTTAAATAGAAAACAAAGCCAGACACCTCGCCTCCTTTTCCTTCAGTAACTAAATCCATGCTGACACTAGCTTTCTGATTGCCAGAATCATTGATTCTGTCGGGTCGTTTGTTGAAGGATTCAACGAAGTTTTTGAAATCTTCCCAGTCCTCAATGCCACCTTCTTCTTGGATTGTTTCTATGGCAGCATCGAGGGTTTCCTGAATGTGTTCCAGTTTTTTGACGTGTTTGGGATCTGTGGCTGTTAGGACAGACCAAGTACGCTTTGGGGCTGAAAATTGTCTTTTGGAGTTGGGCTTAGTTGAGAGTTTTGCCGCCATTTTTTCTCACCTCCTACGAGGAAAATTGAGGTTATCATTAGGTTTTAGCTTGAACTTTCAGCAGCACTTGAGATTGTCAAACAGGACTATTGGCTAGTTGAGCGATCGCTTTATTGGTAATCCACAAGCGGGGGTATTTGTTCGCAGGTTTCGCTCAAAAGTTCTCTCCTGACTTTCCCTCTTAGTTCTTGGTGATATTCGCCTAGCATTCTGCTGAATTTTTGCAGAACTTCTAGACTTTCTTTGGGTAACTGCCCTGCTTTTACTGCTGTCTCTACACCTTTGGTGATTTGGCAAATGTGCGCGCTCATTTTTCGCAGTTGGACACAAGTTCCTTCATTGATAGCGGGGACTGTGCGGTTAGGGCTAAAAGCGCGTTTGCGCAAGTAGTCAGACAGGTTTTTTTCACCTGCTTCTGCGGCACGCTTCACTAAATCTGCCTTTTCAAAGGTGGTTAGGCGCACTCGGACTACTTCAGTCTTTCCGTTGGGTTTGGAAAGTTTGTTTTTGGGGAAACTTGCAGTTGTAAGCACATCAATTTTCTAGGGCTAACTAATGGTTTATTAAGACCAAGTTAAACAGCAAGGAATTAGGTCAGAGCGGTTGTTAGCATCAAGTTAACTTAATGCTGAGCAACCGATGCTCGCTACAATTTCCTGAACCTTGATGGCAAGGTTTGCGCCGTAATTCATCCATTGCTTTTATTGATTCAATTTTCAGCAATTCTGTTGGAGATGAGGCTGTTTCTTTCGGTTTATGTTTTGTTCGGTCACAAGTCGCATTAGTGAGAAGTTACCAGAGCAGTTTCTATCATCCAGATGGCTGATGGGAGGGTGAATACTGCGGATTGGATTGCTTGTAGCCTTTGACTATGTTGTTGTTTGAAAGTTGGCAAAGTGCATCATTGTTGAGTATGGTTTGCAGCGAATCGTACTTTGTTGTTGAGGACGGTTTCTGGTTTGCGATCGCCGTCGCTCAACAAAGTCTTAATATTTCGTGCTGGAAGTTTAAGCAAGTCTGAGTTGATATTCCCAGAAGAATCGCTCTGTATTGTTCGGGGTGCGACACAAGTATTTCCAAATGTCCAAGTGTGTGTCCATTGCCAAACCTATGACGATATAAGATTCTTCATTGTCTGTCACTGCATCCCCAAAGTTAAAATCCGGTTGCACCCAATTGTCAGGCAGGGCGATCGCATTCGGTTCAGGGGCAGTAGCATTGGTTGGATGCGCCATTTCAGTGGGCGTGTAGTGTTTTTGTGGCATTTGGTCGATTTTAAGGGCAAGTGAGCGCCCTGCTTACTGGCGGTAGCCAGAGTCGGACATAGCGTGCCAAATAGTTTGCTAAACTTATCTACAGTTGATTGCCGAGAAAAAGTTCCATGTTTGCCGTCAAGCGAGCGCTCAAATTGAATAACAGCGAAGCGACCTTGATGGCAAAACACGCAGGATTTAGGCGAGTTGTTTTCAATTTAGGATTGAGCCTGCGAGTCCAAATGTACGGTGAGGGCAATTTTTCAGACTCAAAGGTTATCGGCGAAGTCAAGAAAGTTCTTACCAACCACGTCAAGAAACAACCTGAATGCGCTTGGATGAACCAGTTGTCCAGTCGAGTTTACCAAAACGCTTTGATTGACTTGAAAGAAGCGTTCAGTCGGTATCGTTTGGGGAAAGCCGGCAATCCGAAATTTGCCAGCCGCCGAGACGGGCAATCATTCACGGTTGATTCTTCTAATGGCAAAGTTTTGCTAAGTGCTGGCAACACCATCAAGATTCCTACTTTGGGGACTTTTCGGCTTCACGAGCCACTCCCGTGTGGATTTGCATCTCAAACTTTTACCATTTCAAAAGAAGGAAATCGCTGGTTCGTCTCTTTCTGTGTTGATGCCCAACGCCTGCCAATTCAACAGCCTGATAGTTCTGTAGGAATTGATGTAGGTGTCAAATCTTTTGCCACCCTGTCAAACAGTCAAGTGTTTGATGCGCCAAAACCGCTCAAACAAGCGAAAACCAAGCTTGCTACTTTACAGCGCAAGGCGTCAAGACAAATAAAAGGTTCTCGCAACCAACGCAAAACTTACAACAAGATCGGCAGACTCCACGCACGGATAGCCTGCATTCGTAAAGACTTCCTTCACAAGTTGACGACTTATTTAGCGAAAACTTTCAAGTTAATTAAGATAGAAGACTTGAATGTTAAAGGATTGCTGGCAAATCACAAGTTGGCTGGGGCAATATCCGACTTAGGGTTTTACGAATTCAGGCGACAGCTAGAGTATAAGTGCAAAATGTATGGAGCAAGCTTAGTGCTGGTAGATCGATGGTTCCCCAGTTCTAAGATTTGTGCCAATTGCGGGCATAAAAAAGATATGCCTTTAGCCGAGAGGACTTATGATTGTCCTGCTTGCGGCGTGTCAATAGATCGCGATTTGAATGCTAGCTTGAATATTTTGAATTGGGAACCCAAGGCTATTGGGGGATAGCCTGCTTATCTTGGGATGGCCGACCACCCAACAGCGCAGGAAGTGAGTTCTGAATTGCGACTAAAGATGGCTTTAGTCAAGTTTGGGTAAGTTTTACGAAGCAGGAGAGGTATCCGTCAGCCACTTGTGCTGAAGCGAAGATATGTCGTTGCCCTTTGCACAAATTCTGACAATTGGGCGATTTGGGCGATTTACTCATTTTTACCCCCCTATAACGTCTATTTGACATGGCTTGCTATGCGACTAGCACACTAACTAGGAGGATTCAAGAGGTGTCGGAGTACAAAAAATCTATTTAAAAGCAGCGAAAGTTAATTTAATTTAATTAATATTTGTGAAATTTGGAGGAAAATTTAGGAAATATTAGGGAGAAGTAGGAGATATTAGGGAATATTAGGAAATATTAGGAAACAGAAGGGTTAAAATATAAAGCTTTTTGTGGCTTTCAGTAACAATCGTGAGCTGTTCTTTCTCACAAAAAGTTGCACCCTCTGTGTGGAGGATGCAACTCATGCTTTTTGTTAGCAGGTGCTATTTCTTAGAAGAACCTGACGTTTGTCGTAATATCAGTGGGGTTAGTACCTGAACCAGCGAGGCAACAGAGCGGATTAAGAGAGCGATCGCTAAAATGAGTCAGCGGATTTAGGCTACATCCCTCTAGCTATTGAGACTTGCGATTATGCCTTATCCATTGCTACAGAATTAGGCATCCCATTAGCCCAAGAATGTCAGGAGTTGAAAGAAAAATTGCTGAGCGAACAAACATAAACTGTGACGAATCAGTGGCAAATGTTTAATAGGAGAGTAAAGAGGGATATTTATCAAAATGACTAAATGCGATCTCTCCCATTTTCAACTGACAGCAAACTCAGTAAATTTTCGTTTATAGGGAGCTTTAAACGCTAAAACTATATCTAGCTTAGGAACTCCAGCTTCTACTAATTCGTTAGCAACTCCGATTTCTGTACCATCCCGTTCGATCCAAATTTTGCCATCTTTAATCTCCACGTAGATGATACAGCCAAATACTCGTGTTAAATCTTGCCAACCAATATTAAGAACTTGATAGCGATCGCGTTCCGTATCAAATATCAGTTGGACTTCAGTCTGGCTATTTGACCGATTTTTGGCATGACTTTTAAGAATTGTTTGCACTACTTCACGGTAATTCATTCCTTCCATAGAACAATATCCTCTCGTTCGGGGTTAAAAATAAGCAATTTGAGTTGATGTTCTGCAATTACTCTTTGAATAAATTTACGACTAAAAAATTCATCGTAAATATCAACTGTAATTGCTAAATACAAAGTTCTCTCTGGCTCTGTCAATCTCAAGGCTGAACGGTAGTTGAGGCATTGACCAAGTGCTATGTGAAACTCAGTCACGTCTGACGCTCCTAGAAAAGATTTTACCTCTACTGCTATCTTTTGACCAGTTTTTTCAGCAGCTAGGATTCTCTCTGCTGCTAAGTCTATGTAAAAATCAATATCCTCAGCTTGAATAAATAGAGGATCGTCTGTAATTGTCCACCCATCTTTTTCGAGAGATGTTTTAACTGTATTGTGAAAGAAATCTTTAGCTGACATTAAGAAACTTTGTTTTCAAGCTAATTGTTAGGATAGCACAAGTATACTACAGAGATTTGCGAAGCGAAGCGTTCGTCTAGGACGAGGGTAAAAAGTGGTTTAAGTATAATCCATAACATACTTTTAGCTGTGCGTACAACAGAAGTCAATGGAAAATTTTCCATTGACTCCTAGGCGATCGCCCCCTAATATCAATTCCGGTTAGACCGGAATGATGATCCGTGGTCGGTGGGGGAATGTGGAATTATTGACCTTGACTTTATCATTCCCATCCAACCGGAAACGATATAAAACCCAGCCACCCCCACTCGACTAAACCATTTCCAACTCCCTCGGTTTCGATTCAGTCGCAGGCATGAGAGTAGTTCGGGACTGGGCCAAATCTTTTTCCCGTTCTACAATCATCTCTTGAAAACGAGCCGCTGCTTGCTCTGTCAGGGGAATTTGAACCTCCCCGGTGTGAACGTTGGCTTTAAACACGGTGCGCTTGGACTCGTTTCTGACAAAGCAATCCCCGTTCGGCTGCACGTAAGCCGTCCATTGGTTGTCGCCAAACTTGAAGTGTTGGGTACTATCGGAAGGAAGGTGCGATCGCCGTTGCTTGTATGTTTCCGACACGACGCTAAAGAGCGTGTCTTGCAGAGAAAGCCGCCAGTTTTCAGCTTTAGCGTTAGTGGTGTCGCCCTTTCCGTCATTAACTGCCGTTTCTGGTTTTGAAGCAGGTTCTTGTTGGAATTTGGGCGGTTGGTACGTGCTACTGTTTTGAGCGATTCCGTTTGGGCGGATCGCTGAGCGAATCGCGTTTCCCGCAGGCTTCGCCAAATCAGAAGTCTGAGATACTTCAGGTGAATCGATCGATGGCAATTGAGTTTCAGGCAACCGAATCGATTCGCGATCGACTTTCAGCATAACCGACCTGCCGCCTTTGTCGGGGGAAAGCGTCGCCTCAAAAGTGGTTCCAGGGGGAAATTTAGGACTTTCAGGGGAAAATGTACCCAAGTTTTTCCCGTCCAATTGGATAATGGGAGTGCCTTGAAATCGGTAATATTTCTCGTGAGTGGGAGGTAAGTCTATCGTTCCCACTTGCAGAGTTACTTTCCGATCCTTCCATTTTGACTTGGAGAAATCTTCCTCTGAGTAATCGTTATCGGGATGTTTGACATTGACTACTTCTATTTGATTTACCCGATAATTTGACAAAGCATCGGAGATTTCATCCATGAATAATTTGTAGACAAGTGCGCCTCTACCTGCTTTATCTTGAGACTCAATCCACCGACAATCGACGGGAGGGACGATGAGGAGTCTGGTTTCATTACCGGAGTAGTTTGTTACCTTCAAAGAGTCGGTGTCGATATGGTCGTTGGAATTATCTCCATATTTGGCATCTAGTTTCGCCACCATGCTCTGGGGTAAGTTTTTGAAGGCGAATTCAACTAACGGCAATTCGGGATGAGCAGTAGCTTCGTATTCAATCCCTTTGCTATCGAGTGCGTCTTTCCACTGGTTAGGAAGGTCAATGGTTCTGCCGTCTTTAGTTTTCACTTTCTGGAAAGGAACTTGCAGGACGTACACATCTCGCGGTAAGGCTTCGTGGAGCAATTCGTAGTCTTCTTGTAGGGAAAAGGTAATTTCCAAATCCTCTGCTACCTTCTGGCAAATTGTCCGGTGTTTGCTCAGGTTATCGGAAGTGTGGGTAGCTTGGAATAAGGCATGAGCAGCCCTGGTTTTTCTTTCAGGAGTATCCCAAATTTCGTCAATTTCCGCTCGATAACTGTCATAAAGTTTGCCCATTTCCTCTTTGCGAGTTTTGATATCGCTGCCAGTGCGATCGTAGATAATGCTTTTGTCCTCTTGAAAGCGCTGCACCAGGTCTTTCGCCCATTGCAATTCGTTTTCTTCCCAAGGCAGGTCATTTTCTTTGCTGTGTCGGTACTCGATTCCTCTCTCTACTAAGACATTTTTGTACTCATAGGAAACGTGCAATTCCTTCCCTTCTTTTTCATACTCAATGCCTGCAGCATCCAGTTGCTGGCGATTGTCTTTCGACACGATTAAATGAGCCGGAATTGGGGGAAGAATGTGCTGAAATTCATCTCGGTTGCGGTGGATGAGCCGCGTCTGTTCCCAATAAGGGTTAACGGCTTCTTTGGCTAAGACGTAAACAGGATTGGGAAAGTCGGCGGGCATGGGAAATTGTTTGTACAGTCGATCGTCTCCTTTGTACTGGAAAAAGTAAGTGCAGCTTTTGTGTTTCTCGCACCATTCATCTACTTTTTCTAGTAAAGTGTCGGGATTTAGATTTGTTTTCTCTTTCACTTCTTTGGCATCTTTACCCCGCAGCGAGTTTTTCTGGTAGTCAACTTCGTACTGTTCCATAATGCTGAGAGCAGCGATAAATCGCTTTTGCTGCTTGAGAAATAGCTTTTCATCTTCGCCGGGGTTGGGGAGTGCTGCTGCTACTTTGCCAATGGCTAAGGCGACGATTCCGACTTCATTTTGAGAGCTGGCAACTCCAATTTGTTCTAGGGTGGTAAATTTGCGTTGACCAGCTTTTACTTTACCTTCTCTGACTTCGGGGTCGTCTTCTCGATACCGAGCTTTAGTATAGGGAATTTTCTCCGCTTGTACCACTTCTCCGAAGTCAAATAATCCGTCTTGTGCTGGTAAGATTTGTTGGGCAATTTGAGGGATTTTTCGAGATTCGATGCCAAACGGTTCGTCACCGTCAAAGTCTCCTTGATGGAACTTTTCTAAGTCTTTGGGATTGAACCAAATTACCCCTTTGATTTTCGACATGACACCGCGGGTTTCTTCTGAAATATTTTCCAGGTTTTTTGCGTGTACATTTTGATATATCCTCAGACCATCTTTGTTGAGAATTGGGAATCGACCTTGAACGCATTCTCCTTCTTCTAAATGGTTAGCGCAAACCGTGCCTTTGGGTAAATCTTCGCAGGGTAGAGCCATTGCAGAAGTCATTGATAAAGCTCCCCTGGTTGCCAGATTTCGCCATTTGGATGCCAGCCACCTTTCTGCCATATTGGTGAATTCGGGACTGCCTATCATCAGTCCGAATTTATCGGCTTTGAGCATTTGAATGTCCTGTCTTTCCCGCTTTTTATCCTCGGTACTTTCCTCGCTGTCACCGTTGATTTCGTCGTCAATTGTAGTTGAGAGTTTGTCCTGCTGTTCTTTGAGCTTTTTTTTATTCAAACGCGCTAAAAATGCTTCGCGCTTGTCATAATCTTCAATCATCGCTTGGCGCAATTTCATGGGGTCGCGTTGCAGTGCTGCCAGTCTTTGGGCTTCGGCTTTAGTTGTTGGTACTAAGTCTTGCCTTTGGGCTTCTTCGTCGAACCAAACTCCAGTAGACTGCCAGCTTGTTTGAGTAATGCCAATTTGACTGTTTTTGCGGTTTCCAAGGATGGCTTTTGGTAATTCGTAATCGCCACAGGGAATGAGTTCTTTGAGTTGTTTTTTATTGATGCCTTTGATGCTGGAACGGTCTAAAATAAGTTGAGGTTTGTTCCCTTCAGAGTCGGCGTCGGAGTCGAGTAAATTGTCATCGGGACGGAGCGTTCCTTTAGCCAGAAAGCTGACTTGGGGTGTGGATTCTGTATTTTCTGTATTCCAACTGCTCAGCCAAGCGAAACGAAATTGACTGGCTCGATTTTTCTCGCCGCCGATGCTTTTGAGTAATTCGGAACTGATTGCACCGTGACAGTCTCCGGTTCGATATTTAGCATATTGCGGGTCGGTGAAATCAACAATTTTTACTCGCAGGTTGTCGCATTCTGATACGCCGGACATACAAGTGCTGACTAGAAGGGAACCGTAGCGACAGGCGGTGTCTTTTTCGGTTACGAATAAGTCTCCTATCTTTTTGGCTAGGGTTTCGTCACCAAAGTAATAACTGTTGCCAGATTGAAATATCATGTGTCGCTTAATTCCGTCTTCTGGGTCGTGGATGCTGGCACGTAGTTGGTGAGGGTCAGGATTGGATTTGTCAAGTTTGACTATCATTAATGAGTTCAGTTCGTCTGGTTGAAACATTGCTTGCAGAATGGAGTGGCGCAGGATTTCTGGGTTGTTGAAAAATTTTCCTACATTTCGACCTTTAGCATCAATGTAAGCGGCATCAAAAACGGGTATTTTGAGTCCTTGTTCGGTACAAACTGTGGCGACCATGAGTTGATTTCTCCCTAGAATCGAGGTGTTATAATAGGAATTGTTGAAACAGTTGGTAAGGCAGGTAAGAAAAGTCTATCTAAGCCTTAACAGGTTGAAACTCGGTCAAGTGTTGACCGTTGGAAGTGTTTTTGAGGTGATTGAAATGGAACTAAAGGTTGATACAATTGTTAATCCGGCTCTGTTTGAAGATGAAGATACTGAGCTGGTGGAATTGGCGATCGCTCCTGAAGATGAGGATAAATACCCATTCGTGCGTCCCAGCAGTGCTCCTGCGGATTTGATGGACAGACCGGGGAGGGTTATTGAAGAATGGGAAAATATGGACTTCGACGAGCGAATTCAGGCTGACCCTACATATATCGATAGGGTCTAGGCGTAGGGGGACACATAGCAGAGGCATGGGGTGTTTGGTTCGATGGGGCGGCGGTAGCCGCCCTTTAAACGTTTAATATCTTTTAGTTTTGACCTATCCTTAATGGAAAACCCTTTATAATACAAAATATAATACAAGTACCATACAGTAAAGAATGAGCCCCTATCCCCTTAACAATCAACAGCAAGAGCAAATATACCACTGGCTAAACTCCCTTGTAGGGCCTGGTTCTGCTGCCTTCTACCGCGATGCCTGTCGCCTCATGGAAATGGAGTCGCCGTTAGAGTCCACAACACATTATGTAGCTCACTCATTGCGAGAAATTGAGAGTGCGTTACGCGATGTGTTAGAGCCATTAGCAAAACCTGTGGTAAGCAACCCCAATTTATCTAAGTGTCCAAGCTGCGGGGATAAATTTTCACAATCTAATCAGGCTCCTTCTCATAAAGATGAAATTAGTGCTATTTTGCAAGCACTGGGCATTCCTGAAACAGAGACAGTAGCTCAAACTTGGCTGAAGTTAGCAGGTAGACAAAATGAATATGGTTTGCATGGTCGCGCACATCGTAACGATCTTGGCCCGCCACGTCCACTTGATGAAAGATTCAAACAATTTTGGAGGGAAATTCAGATAGTATTGTATATTATCCTTGACAAATTTGAAACTCGCTATTCGAGAGTCTATATTCTTCTAAATGAGCTTTTATCCAAGCCTGAACCTACAAAAGATGATTTAAAAAACCTTCGCCTTAATGTTCCTAATAGCTTTGTAGCTATCAGCTACTTTTTTGAACGGTTGTCTTTCCCAGGATGGATCGACAAACTTCGGGACAAAGATTTTTTCAAAAGTCCACCTGAGCCAGAAGTTAATACAGATACAGGAAGGATTCTTTTTAGGCAATGGCCTCAGTCCCGCTACTTAGCACGGATGGCTTCTCAAGAACCAGCAAAAGTTCTAGATATTGCACTAGAGATTCTAAAAACAGGGACAAAAAATGCTTTCGTACACGAAGATTTGGCTGAAGGAGCCCTTGCAATGCTACCAGATTTGGCGACTCGTTGGGTAGAGCAAGAAATAGAATGGCTCAAAGAGCAGAACTATCTGTACTTTAGATTACCAGAAAAATTGGGTAAACTGATTGTTTATCTAGGAAACAATCACCAAATTAATGCAGCAGTCCGATTGGCTCACGAGCTTCTCAATGTACAGCAAAATCCTCAAAGCAATGGTTTGTTTCTAGGAATACGCAAGCGCTGCGATGACCGGAATTATCAAAAAATTCTTACAGAACACATACCACAATTAGTGGCAGTAGCAGCCAATGAAACATTGAAACTTCTCTGCAATTTACTAAATCATGCTATTGGCTTCTCCCAAATCCCTTGCCAGCCTGAAAATTTTGAAGATTACTCATATAAGTGGTATCCCAGTTTTGAAAGTAATCAGCAGAATATTCCGTATGACGTAAGGAACTTTTTAGCAACTGCGGTATGGGAGACTATAGAAAAGATTGCTCGAAATGCTTCAGAACAATTGCAGCCACTGCTGCAAGTTATTGAGGGCTATCATTGGCGAATTTTTAATCGTATCAGACTTAACCTACTTCGCCGCTTTCCTAACCAGTTTCCCGACATGATGGCACAAGCTTTAGCTGACAAACCGCGCTTGAATGAGCCGATACTTTACTGCCATGAATATGCACTTTTGCTCAGAGAGCGTTTTGCTGACATTGGTTCTGAAGTACAGGAGACAATTCTAAGTTGGATTGCAGAAGGGCCAACCAATCAATTAGAGGTTTGTGAAGAGGACACAACTGGTTACGTAAAACAATGGCAGCGAGACAGGCTAGGAATTTTAAGTGGTAGTCTTTCAAGCGAGTGGCAATTGCAATATGAGCAGTTGGTTACAGAACTTGGTTCTCCTGCGCCTTTAGAGGCTGTTAGAGGTACTGGGGTATGGCAAGGGCCTACCAGCCCAAAGTCTGCTGAAGAACTATCTTTCATGACTATTTCAGAGCTATTCGATTTTTTGAGGGAATGGGAACCTTCTGGAAGATTATTCACACCATCCCGTCCGGGTCTGTCGATGGAGCTTTCTAAAACTATTGCTCAAAATCCAGAATTTTTTGTAAGCGAAATCGAACAGTTCAAAGAAGTGGACTTGCAATATAGGAGCGGATTCTTAAATGGTCTGACTCATGCGTTGTCAACTCACGGACAACGGCAGGCATTCTCTTGGTTACAACCGCTTGAATTTTGCGCTTGGATACTAACACAAAAGTCAGAAATACTTGGAAGTCGAGACCAGGTTACAGATTGGCATCAGGGCTGGAATTACATCTGCGACGAAGTAGTGACGCTTATCAAAAGTGGTCTGCAACCAATAGGGGTAAATGAAATTCCTATTGAATTCTGCAATCTGGTTTGGACAATACTAGAGCAGCTGACTGAGGATCATTCCGTTACACCTGGTTTTGAGGCACACTATCGTTACTCAAATGCTACAAATGCTGAGACTGCTGTTAATACTGTTAGGGGCAAAGCAATGCACGCAGTTTTCCAATATGCTCTATGGATAAATCGGCATACAAAGGCAGATAAAAACCTAGAGGAGCAGGCAGAATTAAGCTTTGACAAAATTCCTGAAGTACGGGAAGTTTTTGAGCGCCATCTGAATCCAGCACACGATCCTTCCGTCACAATCCGCTCTGTTTACGGCGCAGGGTTTCCGCAGCTAATAAATCTCGATTCAAACTGGACTACTCGCAACTTGAATAGGATTTTTCCTAGAGACGAGGTTTTCCAAGATTTGTGGGATGCGACTTGGGAAGGTTACATTACTTCCTGGTATTATCCTAACTCTATAATCTTTGTAATTCTCAGAAAAGAGTACAACCATGCCATTGAGCAAATTGGTGCTGCTACTCCCGAATCGCAAAATCCCTCAAGAACGGATGAAGCTTTAGCTGAACACCTACGATATCTCTACTGGAATGGGGATTTAGAGCTTGGTGATTCTGATATGTTGCTAGAAAAATTCTTTGCAAAAGCTTCAGGCCAACATCATGAACAGTTCATGAGGCAGATTGGAGAGCAGCTACGTTATGGAAATTCTGAGGTAGAAGTTGATTTGCTCCAACGATTGAAAAGACTTTGGGAATGGCGTGTTAGCCAAGTCAAAAATGCAACAGCAAGTAACTTACAAGCATTAGATTTGAGATATTTTAGCTGGTGGTTCGCTTCAGGAAAGTTTGATAGCAATTGGGCTATCGCTCAACTAAAAGACGTTATCAGACTGGTTAAAGATATAGACTACGATGACCAGCTGCTAACTCATTTGGTTGCACTTGCTCCCTTAATGCCGCTCTCTGTAGTTGAGTGCTTGAGTTTGATGGCTGATGAACTCCGAAGCGAGGACTGGTCTTTTTCCTGTTATCAGGAGGACAGCCGCACTATTCTATTGACCGCTCTTCAAAGCGGACATGAGGCCAGTCATAGGTTGGCAGAGGATTTGATCAACCGTTTATTAGCTCGGGGAATAGCAGACTTTAGAGATTTGCTGACAAACATGGACAACTGAAATTATTTGAGCGACAGGCGATAAAGTTTTGAATCGTGATAGGGCTCATAGTAGATTCAATTGCTAAAGCTACATTTTTTTAAAGCTTAATATCAGGTTAACATGGTGTTATTGGTTCACTTGCGATCGCTTTTACCACCGCGCACACAGACTGCTGAGTAATGTAAAGCGATCGCGCCGTCCCACTCTCCAAATCAAAATAGGTGGCAAACCGCTTGAGATTGCCCGCAGCCATCCGGTACAAATAATCCGCCGCCTCAGCCGCCACTCGAACATTCACGCTCTCGCTCTGCACATTCAGCACTGCCATCTCAGCACAAGATAGATTATTTGTCAACTCTTCAGGTTTCGGTTTCAAAAGGTCAGGAGCCAGGAGCATCGGAGATGGCAGCCTAGCACATCCCAGCCCCCCAAAATGATAGAACTCCGGGTCAGTTTCCAAAGAACTGCCCAGCAAGATTTGTCCGGCTGCTGCATGATTTCCGCAATCGAGATACCACACGCGGGGAATTTCAGAACGGCTGTAAAATTGGTTTAACTCCAGAGCCTGATTAATTGCCGCTCTCCCGGCTGCTGTATCCACGCACCCCACCAGGATGGTCAGTTTGTCGTAGGCGTAGCGGATTAGCTTGGGGTCAAATACCTGCACGAAAGCCGTCGTGTCAACTCCCCAAGCGATAGAGTATCTCAACGCTAGAGCCTGCGCCTTGGGCAGTCCGATTTCCTTATCGCAGAAAGCTTGCCTGCTGATGTTGGCGAATTCAACTCGATCGGGATCTGCGATCGCAAATTGCACCTTTTTCCCCGACTTACCCAAACTCCGTGCCAGTCGCGCAATGTGATACGACAGCCAGGAACCAGTTCCTCCCGCCCCAATAAGCCAAAAATCTATCGAATCAGCTTGTCTGACAATCAGAGGCGAAGCTTCCAAATAATCATAATTAAACATGGGGTAAATCTCCAAATCTTGTTTACAATTCGATTGGGTCATCTAACAAAGATGGCGCAACAGAACTAGAGTAGAATTTAGAAATCAAATCGTCTTTTTTCCCGCCAACGGTGACATCTGCAATGAAACTCGGCAATTCAAATATCCAGTCAGCCGGAACGTGCCAGAATTGCCGATAAACTCCCACGCGGCAAATAATTTCAGCGCTCGATTCAGTCACTCTCCCTAAAACTACGAAAATGCGGAAGCCCCCTTCATCTGCATCATCTGCACCTGAGAAGAAAGCTGCCATCCGATTGTGCGAATGTACCTCTACAGTGGCGTTAATGTACGAAGAATCTAAACCGTATTCAATTGCTCTACATTTAGCAGAACTTTGCGTTTGCTCTGGAATTACGAGCCGCCATTGTCCTTGTTCCTGATGAATATGGAAAGTGATTTCTAACGGTGGTTCTGCAAGCGCGGCGATACAACTTTCTTTCCACATTTGGATGAGTATCTGCTGAGGGATTCGTCCGGGAGTTAATCGGACTAAAGGCTCAATCGGTTCTAACCCTCTGATTGACGCGGTAAAAATCTCCACCGGAATTATCACTTCTAACCCCAGTCTAACCGCTCTCACAAAGATGCCATTGCTGCCAATCAGATACTCGAACATACTGCTAGAGTGAAACGGCAGATTGTCTCCGAGTTTGACAATCTTATAATCGACAAATTCTAAGTTGTAGTGATTCTGTTTACGTGGTCCAATCATCAGTTATTGCTGAAACTAATTTGGCAATCGTTTGGTTCGTGCTGACTAAATCTTTAACTGGGTAAGATGAACGTTTAACTACTTTTTCGAGCTGCAAGCGCACGTCACTGGGTTGTGCCCTAGATTTGCCGTCACTCAAATGTCCGTTGAAGGGACTAGAGATGAACAATTCCCAAGCTTTTTTAATAGTATTGGGCGAAGCTACAGGCGGTTTATTATCTCCCCAGCAGATGCGTCCACAGGGTTGATAGGAATGCAAATAGACATTGGGCAGCGGAACGTGGAAAGCATCTGCTTCCGGGTCAAATTTAGAGCCTTTAATTGCCCAAACCCAGTAATCAGATTTCAACCCCAAGAACACCAATGCTGGTAAACAAACCAAGTGCTTTGATTCCAACAAATTTATTTCGTGTTTCTGAGGTAGCACGAATTTGATTGTCCATTCCCCGGCGCTGCCAGTTCCCCAACGTACTATCCCCGATTCAGGGTTTATCCAACCCGAATCAATGGGTGTATTGGCAAAAGCTGCTCGCAGAGTTGCTGGAGACAGGCATTTGTACTTGGAACTGTCCCCCGATTGATAGTGAAAAATGTAAGTACCGCCCTCAATAAAGAGAAGTTCGGCTTGAATAGTGGACAATTTTCGGGGGGCTACCTCCAGTACCTCTCGAATTATTTCAGATGCAATGTCAGATTCCATAATGCTAAGAGGTGTGAGAAATTGGTGTTAGGCTCAGATTCAATCCAGTCAATCAATTCGCAGGCTTTATCTAGTAGCTGACTAGCTTTTTTCCATTCACTTGCTAGGAATTTAATGTCTTCAATTGTCCAGGGTCTTGATTCAAAATTATGATTCCAGTAACTTTCACAGCAAACACTTTGGTCTAGCCAAATATTTCCTGTTTTTAAGTCAAGGAGTGCTAAGGCTGTAGGCAAATCGCTGATAGGAGGTGCAACGCGACGGGCTAATCTCTTGAGAAGTCTGAAGTTAGTTTTTTCGGGATGTGCAATGTCTTTCAAGCTGTATCCAAACGTACATTCGTACCACGATTCTCCTTCATCGCCTGCTACGGATTCCAACCACCACCGACCTGACTGCGAAAGCGGCAGTAATATCTGCCATCCGCTTCGCAATGCGTCAATTCCTTCTTCATGGTCTTGCCAGTCTACTCCTTTGGGTGAGACAGGAATTTGATAGAGGCGCTCTTCATAAGCGCCCTCTAAAATTATGTCGTCAATGGGAAATAAATGTTCGTTAACTAGCGAAATAAACTCCAATTCCTTCGGACTGTGATTTTCATCTTCCGAGTAAAGTTCCGATTCGCTTTTTTCCCATTCCAAAGGAAAAATTTGTTGATAAAGACTGAGTAGCTGATAGGTGTTCAGTTTATCTAACAAATAATCGGTTGCTGATTTAAAATCGATGATTGGTTGGCACTGCTGTAATATTTGCAGAGCGGATTTAGCATTCCAAATTGCAGCCATATTAAAACCCCATTGGAACTGCAGCAGCTACAGAGCGACTATTTAACAGTCGTTCCTTGGTTTGCTCAACTGCTCTCACGTCGTCTGTCCCTTTTGAAATAGCTAACTCAATAGCTTTTACCATTTCTTTCATAGTCGCGCTATCGAGTTCGCCAGAAAGCTCTAACCGTTGTAGTTTCCGGCACATAGATAGTGCTGGATTGACTTCCTCTGGTGCATTGATGAGGAATTCTAAAGGAGTCATTTTCATGGTTATTTTACTCCTTTAGAGCCGTTGCGTTTTGCTACTGTAATCAATTCTCCAGGTTTTCTAATGATGTCGGCGTTGGCGCAATCTGGGTAATAAGTTGTGAGCAATTTGCGGAGCTCGTTATCATCATTTGCTATTTCCTCATCAACAGGATGTTGTTGTCCCTCGAAGGAAATTAGCACTTTCTTTTTTGAAGTCATTTTTTTATCCCAAAAGTAGGTATGTTGTTCAAATCCCAAATAAGGTCAGTTGCGTTCCAGTAGTTTTAGACTCTGTAGAAGTTGTAGACGTAGTGGTGCTACTTGCTTCGCTTCCAGGTTTATTTGAGTTAGCGCTTCTTTTCTTTTGGTTGCGAGCATTAGCAATCTGTCGCCGCACTTGGCAATTGGGAAAATCTGCTACAAGTTCCTTCAGCAGTTCTTTGAGAGGTAGCGGTAATTCTCCCAATGATGACTCTCTTATCTTTTCGCTAACTGGAAAGTCCCTGTGACTACTTGCGGAAATAATTACAATTCGTCCGTCTGGATGGCCGTCATCTGGTTTAAATGTCAGGTGCAGTTCGACGGTACATTTCTCGAAGATATAAGGTTCTTCTTGATGTTCGGATTGTAAATTGTGGGATTCTTCAGTTTCAGAGACAGTATTTTCTTCATCTTCCTCTGCCAAATTATCATCATCTATTAATTCTGAATCGCTTGCAGAGGTTGATGATTTAGTAGCGACTGGTTTTTTAACTTTAGCTGGCGAGAGGAGACCTAGATAATGTTTTTTGGCTTGCCAGCGATCGCGGTCAAATAGCAGTCCAATTTTTTGGAATCTTTCCTCTATTGTTTCTTCATCTTCGGCTTGAATTGTATACTCAATTAACTCTTCGCTCGTTACCGATAAATTAGCAGCCGCGACTGCCTCTTCTGGTGTCAACCATTTCATTTTTGCTATGCTATTTAATAGCTTGTCATACTACTTATGGGCGTTAGCCCCCTTATTGGTATTAATTAAACTTATTCAAAGATCCACTTAATAATAGTAGCGGCTCATCTCCGTAGGCTTCTACTTCCAAGTAATCGGTCATTGCTTCAGCTACAGCGGCTCTTATAGAACCAAGGAGGACGAATAATCGCCCATCTTTTATGGGAAACGATATATCGAGGCGATTGTCTCCATCCTCAATTAAGATGGCAAGTTTACCTCGATAAATCCGGTAGGTAATGGTGTCAAATGTTGAAATGTCAAAGGAATGGTTGTTTTGTTTATTCATGGATTAAGCTGTCCTAAATTACTTCAAAAAAATGGTTTAGCAGATAGCGATATAACAACTATCTGCTGTTAGTTAAACCTCCCACGCTTGTTTGTCTGAAGATTTACCCCTAGCCGGCTCGTGCTTTCATCTTCTTGTTAGAACCATCAACGCCTTTAGCGATCGCCTTTTCTTTTCGCCTACTATTTTGTGTTATAGTTGAATGATTCTCCTGAGTATTTGGTGCTGCAGCACGATTAGAAATTACCTCAGTTGCAGAGGTCAGATTTGATGGTACTATTCCGTATTCAACTCTGAGTTTACGCTCAATTCGAGTGCCATCAACGGGAATGCCTTGTTTCCAATCCGCTACGATTTTGCGTTTGTTGGGTGTAACAACTAGCTTTTCTGTGCGGTACTCTGTTGGCAATTCACAAGGATTGATTAATACTTCGCAACTTGGCGGATTTTCCTTGAGTCGGATGTGACGCGAGCGCCCCACAATCTCTGTAGGAATTACTCCCATTGAGTGAAATTGTAGCAGGGTTTTATCTAGACTGTTGCGCCACCGTTCCAGTCGTTCAATTGCCTTATTATGCAGTTCTACTAAGTGTTTTAAGCGTGCTTTTACGGCACAAATTTCAGCATCTAGTTGGTCTGCTAGTTCGGCTTGAGTGTCAACAACAATTTCCTGGTCTGTCTGAATTTCCCAGAGTTGTTTGAGGATAGTTTCCTCTTCTTCGGGAGTTTCAGCAGTTTCCAATTGATTCCAGAGTTCGACTGCTTGTATCGAATATCTGGCTAACAAATCTTTGGCTAAATACATTAGTTACCACCTTCCGCAACAATGAAAATACTCATCAAAAGTTTCAATGCGAGCGAGTATGTCTAGCGTTCCTGGCGTGAGTTCGTCTTCCAAACTATGAGAGTCAATGCTTTCATCGCCTACTTCCAAAATTTCCGTCTCTGGGATAAGTTCTAGGGAGTCGGATTTGAAATCCACTCTTCCCAGCAAAGAAGTATTAGTGTAGGAAATGAGTGTATTTCTTGTGTCGTCAGCTTCACATTGTTGTAGGGACACGGTTGTGTAAAACCTCGTCTATGATTTCAAATTCAACAATGCTTAATAGTGCTTTCCATTTCGCGTAGAAGCCCTTAAGCTTTCTACTTTTTTCAAAGCAGGAACCCGCTGCTTGCGAGAAGGAAGTTTTTCTTCAGATACATCTGATAATTCTTCTGAAAAGTTATCTTCGTCGCCTTCAAGATCGTCGTTAGTGAAATCAGCATCGTTATCCTCATCCGCGTCATCCACTTCGCTTTCATCTGTCTGAACTTCTGGTTCTGGCGATGCAGCAGCAGGTGAGGCAGTTGAGGTAGCGATGATGTCATAGCCGAGTTCTAGGATTAGCGATCGCACGACGCTTTCCATCTGCTGTTCCGATAACCCAGGAGTCGTTCTTTTGAGTTCCTGCCGTTTCATCAACATCCACACTTCTAGAGTTTCTTCGGGCGTTGCAGTTTTCAATGCCAATTTGATTTTTCTTGTCAGTTTGTCCCGCGTGGATTTGAGACGGTCTGTGGCAATTTTTTGTGTATTATTGGGCTGATTTGTAGGCATAAGTAGTTGCGTACCAAATTATTATTTTCACCCCAATATCTGGGCGTTAGCCCATTTATAAGTGGATGACATCGGAAATTAGGTAGAGAAGTTTGTAATTCCTTGGCATGATGTGATACGACGCGCATATTTAATAGGTTAAAGGCTGAAAATACACATAGCCTGAGCTTATAGATCGCCTACAAAAAGCATAACCATGAGCCAAATAAGAGGCTTTTACCCAGTTATTCTTATCCCCGATTCCATTCGTCAGTTCTGCGCGGATAACCCGATACCTATTTTGGAAGAAGGTGCTTCTTCTACAAAAAAAATGCCTTTTCCGCCGCGACCGCCAGTTTCCAATAATTCTCGTTATTCTCTGGTAATTCAACTTTGGATAGCTAGTGTTGCGGTAGTAATGTTGGTTAACTGGCTGTTTGGCATGAGTGTTATGGCTTTTTGGTCGTCCCTGACGTGTTCGTCAGTGAGTGTAGTGGCGACTTTTTCCTATCTGCGGTTTGTTGATTTTCAAGTGCGCGATCGCTACAAGCAACTCCTGGCTGAGTATCAACAACAGTTAGTTGAATATGAAAGTTATCAATTGTGTAGCTTGCAATCAAAAGGCAAGGAAATGGAGCAATATAATTCTATGCTACAGGAGCGATATAAGCGGTTTTTCAGATTGTTGAAAAAAATTGTTCAACCGCCAGCAAGTCAGGGTAAGGCAGGAGCACAGCAAGGGGTAAGTGAAAAGCAGTTTTTTGTTTACTTATGTCGTTATTTCTCTGGGTTTTATGACTTCTGCATGGGTGGTGAGTTTCCTATACCCGGTACATCTTTTCGTTACACTGCTGACTTTATTCTGGTTCATCAACTAACAGGTTTAGCAATAGATATCGAGATTGATGAACCTTATGAGGGGCGAACGGGAAAGCCTCATCATTGTGTGGATAGGGGTAAAGATAGTCAGCGCAATCAGTTTTTATTAGAAAGAAATTGGGTGGTAATTCGGTTTTCTGAGTTGCAAGTTGTCAAATACCCTGATGCTTGCTGTAGAGTTATTGCTAGAGTTATTTTTCAAATCACAGGTGATTATAGAGGTTTAGTTCAGTTGGAAAATGTTGTTGATTTGCTTTCGCATAAGCAATGGACAGTTAAGGAAGCTACTTATATGGCTAAAAATAAATTTCGTAACTCTTACTTAAGAAGAAGCGGTTCTACCGAACCTAGTATGTAAGAAATCGCGGAAACGCTTATGTAGAGATAGTTTGCCTAAAAATTAATAAAAAGAAAACTATCATAAACTCAAACCCTTGCCCAATCACGCGATTGGCTGTTTCTAGCACACATCAAGCATAGCAAGTTCGGTAGAGCCGAAGAAGCTTACCAAATTGAATATCTTGTCCGTGAGTTGGAGTCGCCCAGAAAAGAGCATTAGTAATTACCTGGAGGACTTCTTAATGCGATAGCCCGTTCGTTCTTGTAGGTCGTTGTTTAGAAATTGATGTTCGGTTAATTTGAGTACGTCAACCTATATGACCTATTTTGCGATCGTGCCGATCCTCAATGCAGATTTCGCATTAAGCTTTGCCCGTAGTTGGATCGACGGCTGGAATCAACATGACATCGATGCTGTCCTGAGTCACTACGCGGATGACTTCGAGTTGGCTTCTCCTTTGATCCCATCGATTGCTGGAGAATCTAGCTGCACCGGAATGTTCCGCGATCGCATTGTATCCTTCAACGATCAGGCGATCGCCCAATTGAATCATGTTTGGTTTCACGTTACCTACTGATTCACAAGCAAAGACTTGACAGACTCAACCCAACTTACAGCGAGAGGCGCTCGCACTCATAAAAAATACCAGAAGCAAGAAACTCAGTGGCTTTAGCCCTGAGAGGAAAGCGAGACGCGGTTTTAACCGCCGGGAATCTTTCTTAATTCTTAACAATTTACGGGCGGGTAAATAGGGTGACAGTGTTAAGATTACTGTTTTGAGTCCATAATGGGGGTAATAAGTGCTTTCAAGTGATGTTTGAGGTACTGTTGTCAATGTCGGGAACTTCAGAGGTTTGAACTCTACCGCTATGGAAATCAAACGAGTCATCTTAAATAACATTGGGCTATTTGAAAACCTGACAATTCCCTTAGCGCCCACGGAGCAAAACCCCAGCAACATTACCGTCTTTGTGGGTAATAACGGGGCTGGTAAAACCTCTGTGTTGAAAGCCTTAGCTATTTCCATTAGTTGGTTTATTGCCCGTTTACGTACAGAAAAAGGGAGTGGAAATCCTATCCCCGAAGATCACATACTCAATGCCGCCAACGCTGCCAGTATTGAAATAGAAATTTGTGATTCTTTTGGGGTATCAGACAATTCTAACCAAAACGAGAGCGAGCATCACTTCAAGTGGACTTTAGCAAAAAGCAGACAAGGACGTAAATCCCAATACACCAGCAACCTCTACGACTGCACTCGCTTAGCCGACCGTTATCGTGATGCCCTCACCCATGATTACAAAACTAGCCTTCCCCTAGTAGCGTTTTACCCTGTCGAGCGTGTCGTACTCGATATTCCACTAAAAATTAGGACTAAGCACGTCTTTTTGCAATTAGACGGTTACGATAATTCCTTAAGTCAGGGTGTTGACTTTCGCCGCTTTTTTGAGTGGTTTCGGGAACGCGAAGATACCGAAAATGAATCAGGAATTCCTAGAGATGTTCTGAACCAACTAAGACCACTAGCTGAAACTAATCAAGACGTATGGCGATGGTTAAACGAACGCAATGCCTCGGCTAAAGATCGGCAATTAACCGCAGTTCGTACCGCCATTCGCCAATTTATGCCCCATATGGACAACCTTAGAGTCCATCGTAAACCTCGCCTCTACATGGCGATTGACAAAAATGGGAAAACCCTAAACGTAGCCCAACTTTCACAAGGCGAAAAATCCCTTATGGCTCTTGTTGGTGATATTGCCCGCCGTCTAGCCATGCTGAATCCTGCCCTAGAAAATCCTCTAGAAGGTGACGGTATCCTCTTGATTGATGAAGTTGATTTGCACCTGCATCCCTCTTGGCAACGCAGCCTGTGCGATCGCCTAATCGAGACTTTCCCAAATTGTCAGTTTGTCCTGACTACTCATTCACCTCTAGTGATCAGCGACTGTAAAAATGTTTTGGTTTACACTTTAGCCAATGGTGAATTGCGACAATTGCCGTCTCAGTATGGGCAAGATGCTAATACTGTCTTATTAGATGTCATGGATACCAGCATCCGTAATGAGAAAATCAATGCTGAATTGAACGATCTGCTGGATGCTATACAAGATTCAAACCTAAGCAAGGCTCAAGAACTACTTGCAGAATTAACTGAGGAATTACCTGCCAATCATCTCGAATTGGTCAAAGCTAAACTACTTCTCCGTAAACAAGAATTGCGTCATGCGAACCATTAGAAAAGAGGCAGAACCGCCTTGTTTGGCAGCCTGGAAACGAACAAACCCTCATAAACGCTACAACGAGTTAACTGAAGATATCCGACGAATTATTCGACAACATATCCTAGAAGAACAATTTTATCTTTGTGCTTATTGCTGCCAGCAAATCCCAAACATTGATGCTTGCCATAATGAGCATATAGAAGCTCAAAAGCTGAATCCTGGACGCACGCTCGACTTTTCAAATATTGTCGCTAGTTGTAATACCCCCAGTCAATGCGGGTATGCTCATAAATCTCAGTACCTACCCCTAACTCCTCTGATGACAGAATGTGAAACAGAACTTCGATTCAAAATTAGTGGTCGGGTTGAAGGGTTAAGCAAGCAAGCAAGGGTGACAATTCAAGTCTTAAACCTGGGCGATCATGAGAGAAATAACCGTTCCCTGATCGAAAAACGTAGGCAATTGTCTAATACCTTGTTATGGACAAACGGTATAGATCCCAATGAAGATTTAGAGGATGAAGAACTGTTAAGGATGTTAATCAGTGACCTATCACAACCCCAACAGGGTAAGATGGAACCTTTTACCCCAGTGGTAATTAATATCTTGAGAAGTTGGCTTCAATCTTGAAAGCAACTCTTTAAATGGTTATGAATTCAGTGCTGAATCGCAAACAAAAGCCGACACATAACAAGATCGTCCATGAGTCTGATCCCCAAAAGGTTCTCTGTTGTGACTTTGAGGTTGTCTGCGGCGGGTGATCGGCATCGTTAGACCGCTATGGATGCGACATAAGCTACAGGTTGTAATCAATAAACCTTATTTATCAGAGTTTCTAATTGAAACTGCTAGAGATTGCAGGTACGACCAATATTTGGAGAGTAAAGTGCAATCACTATATTCACAGTTTGAAATCTAATTGTGCGATCACATTCCATAGTATCGCTGCACTCAGCCAAAACTTGGCGGTAGCTTTTGACAATGTTTTGATAGACATTAATTAAGAGTACAATTCCAACTCGTCAGCCCCAGTCTTTTGAGTTCTGCAACCATTAACGGATACGCTTCTAAATTCGGGTCACTCTTAACAATTGCTACTGCCATTTCACGAGCTAAATTCAGCAAATCCTCATCATCTAGTATATTCGCCAAAGCAAATTCTGAGATTCCCGACTGGCGATAGCCCATCACAACTCCCGGCCCGCGCAGCCGCAAATCCATCTCCGAAATAAAGAACCCGTCAGTGGATTTTTCCAACACCTCAAGACGTGCCTTGGCTTCTGCTGTTTTACTGGTATTTAGCAGCAGACAATAGGAACGGTGCGAACCCCGACCGACGCGACCTCTTAACTGGTGCAGTTGAGCCAAGCCAAAGCGATCGGCATGGTCGATTAAAATAACTGTAGCATTTGGAACATCCACGCCCACTTCAACCACAGTGGTGGAAACGAGTATCTGGGTTTTGTTGTCGCGGAATGATTTGAGCGCTTCATCTTTCTCGGCTGATGTCATCCGACCGTGCAGCAATCCTACGCTAAATTCGGGGAAGATTTCTGTTGAGAGTCGATCGTATTCTGCTACCGCTGCTCTTAAATCTAGCTTTTCCGATTCTTCCACTAAGGGAAGGATGATGTACGCTTGACGACCTCGAAGTACCTCAAGGCGGATTAAATCGTATGCTGAAGCGCTTTTATTAAGCACTTTCGTGTGAATTTTCTGACGACCGGGCGGTAACTCGTCAATCTGACTGACATCCAAATCCCCGTGCAAGGTCAGTGCTAAAGTACGCGGAATAGGAGTCGCGGTCATCGTCAGAACGTGAGGTCTGTTTCCCTTGTTCAGTAAATCCTGCCGCTGCTGCACGCCGAATCTGTGCTGTTCATCGATGACTACCAGACCGAGTTTGTTGAAGTTGACCTTCTCTTGCAGAAGCGCGTGAGTTCCTACCAATAGTGAAAGTTCACCCGTCTCTAATTGGGCGTGGATTTCTCTGCGCTTGGCGGTTTTGGTAGAACCCGTCAGCAATGCAACAGAAACGCCAAGGCGTTCAAACCACGCCGCAATCTTCCTGTGATGCTCTTGGGCTAGCACTTCTGTAGGTGCCATAAGTGCCGCTTGGTAGCCAGACTGGATGGCAGCGAGGATAGCAACGACAGCAACAACTGTTTTACCAGAACCGACATCCCCCTGTACCAGTCGGTTCATCGGCGTTTTGGAAGTCATGTCGTTGAGAATGTCGTTAATCACCCTACGTTGAGCTGAGGTAAGCGAGAAGGGAAGTTGAGAGTAAAACTGTTGGATTAGAGGGCCAGCAGGAGTTATTTTTGTAAGAGCCGATCGCGCCAAAAGTCGGTGGCGACGCACGAGAAACGATAGCTGGAGATAGAAAAACTCATCAAATACCAGGCGACGGCGGGCAGCTTCTAGTTGGGTTTCATCTGGGGGCTGGTGGATGTTTGCGATCGCCTTCTGTAATTCCATCAAAGCATGTTGTCGTCTGAACTCCTGTGGCAGGGGGTCATTTAGCAGCTTGGCAGATTCCAAAGCTGAGGTTACTGCATTTTGGACAATTTCATTGCTAACTCCCTTTGTCAAAGGATAAATTGGGATAATTGAATTTTTCGTATTTTTGGCTTCGTCTAGACCGATTAATCGGATTTCAGGGGAAGTTAATGTCATTCCGCAATAGCGATCGGCTTTGACTATCCCAGATATAGCAACAATGCCTCCAGCAACATAGGTGGCGGCTTGCTCGTTCCTCCACTTTTTTGATTGGTAGTACGGGTGGTTGAAGAAACGCTTGCAGGCTATTTTCCCGGTTCTGTCCTTGACAATAATAGTCTGAATTGTTAGCCGGGTATTTTTAGGCGGACTGACTACTTCGTGATTTTGAATCTTACCTACAAGCGTGACTGAATCGCCTACTTTCAACTGATAAATTTTTACTCGTCGATATTTGATGTAATCACGCGGAAAGTAGAGCAGTAAGTCTCGTACCGTTGCAATTCCCAGCCTTTCTAGAATTTTGTAATTGCTTCGGCTTAACCCTGGCCGATCGCAAATGGGTGAATGCAGTTTCATGATGATAGTTGGGAATTTCTCAAATTCAAATTTTTGTTAGTAAGCAATTCATAATGCTGCGCTAGCAGCCACTTCACCAATGGCAAATCGCTGAATTTAATTGGGAGATACACTGCTTTTAGTCCTTCCATTACTTCTAACAAAGCAGAGTTCCATTCTCGCTGGTTGCACGAAGATTTAGGGCGCAGTCGAGAGAAGTAAGTGACGTAGATTCATAATTTTAAGGTGGCGCTTCCACTCTTTCACACTACTGATAATAGAGTCTGAGTCACGGCTTGGACAAGCCGGTTTGGAAAAAGCTCTTTTCCAAATAGCATATTGTTTGGTTTTTAGGTGGGTTGCAACGACGGTTTTACTGCTCAAACAAGTCGAAAAGGGCGTCGTAAAAATAAGCAATTTGTTTATCGCCCAACTTCAGTCATCGTTTCCTGGCCCCATGAAAGCTGCGTAAAATACTAATAGTGAGCTTTGATTAATCCAAAATTACGCCAAAATTGTGATCGATTGCTTCATCACGATCGTTAAAACCATTTTCTGTTTCTTGCTCTTGAGATGCTAAGATTGCGTTCCAGCCGGCAAAGCCTGGATTGATTCGCTTTGATTGGGGGAATGTTTCAATAAGTTCTTTTGACAGTCGATCGCCATCTCGATCTCCTTTGAAGCCGGCTACTATAGTTTCTACTTCCTTAAGAAAGTCGGTTGGCAGCGAAGAAACCGCATCAATGCTTAAGTATAAAGTCGGTCTCTTATTGAAATCTGGATCTAAGGCAATTACAGACAGGAGTTCTACCGGGTTGCTGGCAATAATGGCTCTTTGAATATTGTTTTGAACCGCTATCCAGAAAACTCCCTTTTCACTGTTGTCGCCTCCTTGATATGAGCCTTCCCCATGACTGTCAATGGAAAATTTTCCATTGGCGTCTAAGGTGCAGGTTCCTCTGTACTCTCCTGCAAGAGTGCGGAGTTGGAATACAGGGCGGTTCAGGCTGTCTGCGTCTATCCATCCCCTGTCGTGTAGCAGGTCGATTAATTCGACTGGAAGAGAAGCATTTTCTATTAAATTGCTTCGTACAGACTCCCAGTTAAGTGAGTCGAACCCCGATGTTTCGCGATCGTTGGGCGAGTCGGGTTTGCCTACATCTTCTGACTCAGAGATTAAAGAATCTTTGTCGGTTTCTGAGGAAGTCCCTGTGCTGCTTCCTTCTCGCTCTGGCCTGTCAATGTTAGAGTAGCTTTGCCAGTATATTGGTGAAGAATTGCTCTCGATGCTGCTGTTCCTCATTTCGCCGCAGTCATCAGCATCACTATCAGTGTTCGCGTCGCTATTTGGTTTAGAGTTTTCTGTTTCCAAAATTTCGTTCAATTCTCGCTCTTGCAATGGGGGAATGGCTTCCACATTTATGTCAGTATTAGCAGAGTAAGTGACTCCTCTGTATTTTTGCAGCCCCTTGAAGGTGTAAGCTTTGCCTAAATGAGTGCCGCTAAAAGCAATATTGCCTAATTTGTAGCTAATGCCTAATTCGCCTGCAGGGGTAGGTTCTATTTTTACACTAATGCCTTGTTCAACGAGTCGGTCAATCAAAAGAGCGAGCGCGGGACTGTCAGTGGTTGCTCTATCTAGTGCTGTTTGCAGTTGTTCCCGCGTGCTGATTTCCCCCGTTCTTGCTAACCGTCGGTGTTCGCCAGTCGTGGGAGAACGGCGTTCTTTATCAAAACTGCGGGAAGCTGGTGTCAAGTCGTACTTTTCTTCCAATTCTTGAATCAATTTTTCGCTGCGTAGATAGTTCCAGCTATCTGAGACGCAAGTTCCTCGTTCATCCAATTTGATACGGCTGGCTGCAATGTGAATGTGGTCGTGGTCGCGGTCGGTATGGCGGATGATAGCAAATAGGTTTTTATCCAGTCCCATTCCTTCTAGGTAATCTAGAGCGATCGCCCGCCATTTGGCATCAGGGATATACTCGCCATCCGGCACGCTTAAGGTCGCATGGTAAACTGGTTTTTCAACTCTAGGGTTGAGTTGTTTGGAGAACAGAAACTCAGCAGCTAATTCCTGGACATTTTCTCCTACCATATTTCCTCCAATCAGTGAAGCTCCTTCTTTGGAGAAGAGGTAATTGAGCAATGGGGTAAAACTTTTACCGATTTTCTGCTTGCCAATCATTATTTACTAAACTTAAAACTTGTGTAGTAAAAAAGTGATGATTTGTGGATGTTTTTATTAAAAGTTTTCGCTAGGAGCTTCTAAATTTTCCTCAATATCGCTTAAATTCATTAGAAGTGGTACGTTCATTTGCTGTTGCTGTACTTGCTTGAGCAGTGCCAAAGTTTGCTCAATCAGATCCTCAAAGTTGGCTGGCTGTGTAATTTTTTCCCCCATCCATAATGCTTGTTCTGTAGCAAGGGCAATCGGTTTGAGGCGGAGGTTAAGTTCGGCTAATTTTTGGCACAAAGCTGGTTGATGTTGTTGTTTAAAAGTGTGGTATCGGAACAGACTGCTGATGCTCACCTGGAGATTTTTAGCCATTGTCTCAGCAAGTTGAAGTTCTTCTGGCGTTAGGTATACGGCTATTCTTTTGATTCGTTTGGATCTCGACATGGCTAGTTTGCTCGCTATTTGGTGTTGGGTAACGAACTTTATCCTTCGGCTGCGATCGGGTAGCGTGCGCTTCCGGGCAATCGCGCCTCAGCCACTTGCCGCTCGCTTGTTGCCTGGAGGGGCTTTAAGGCATGGCAACTCGATGTCAGTCTTTCCAATGGAAAATTTTCCCTTGCCACTAGAGCGCCAGTCCAGTAAAAAAGGTTGACAAAAAGCAGGAAGTATGATGGGCTAGAAAAACTAGCCCAGTAAGT
>NZ_JAUBTO010000074.1:0-38366 GCF_036702495.1 Microcoleus sp. C2D2
AACTGGCATTTATCGGCACCAGAAATTAAGCAAGCGGTGATTGACGATTTACGGGGACATATCGGCACTCAAAAAGTGTTTGATGATATTACGCTGTTGGTTGTGAAGCGGACCCAATTAGGTCTAGAAAAAAAGTCACAGCCTCAAGCAGCCACATTGGTTTAGAGCGCTCGCCAATACCTCGAAAAAATCAACGTCTGGGTGAGTACAAATTTGTGATACAATCACCTTGCGGGTCATAAAATTAGAAAATTTCTTACTGAGAATCTAACTACCCATGCCTCAAATCTTCGGAGATTTCGTCGAAAGCTTTCCCCTTCCGCAGGATTCGTTAGAATTAAGTTTTACCCCAAATTCACTTCCTATTAAAAAGCGCTGGCGTAGTAATCGACTATCGGCTAATTTTATGGCGGATTATTTTTCAAACTTTCTCCCGGTAGATGAGGACGATCCAGCCCAGAAACGACGCATTAAAGAAAGTAAAGGAGCGGTTAGTTATGTAGCAAATGAACTGTTGGAAAATGCGATAAAATTTAACGATCGAGGAACAAACTTTAAGATTAAATTTGGAATTTACTTTATTGAAGAAGCTGACATGACCGCCGTGCTTTTCGCTACAAACAGTGTGAGTGCTGAAGGGCTTGATAAGTTTCAGAAATTTATTCAGGAACTCTTGTGCTCCGATCCCGAAAAACTCTACGTGCAACAGATAGAAAAAAGTGCACAAGAGGAAAATAGTGGAGAATCGGGTTTAGGTTTTTTAACGATGATAAATGATTATTCAGCCAAGCTAGGCTGGAAATTTGAAATAGTGCAAAAAGATCCTAAAATGATTGCTGTCACGACAATGGTACTCGTTCCAGTCTAGTTCCCAGTTTTTTCCAGAACCCAAATTAAGTTATTAAGAAAGGATAGAATCGATAGTGACCACTCAAGAAGTTAAAGGTGAAGACTATATTGTTCAATTCGATCCTGACTCTGTAAGCGTCTACTTCCAAGGTGAACTTAGCCTTGCTGGATCTACAGAGTACGCTCCTATCACAAACTTACTGAATGAAGTGGCTGAGTCTGAACCCCACACAATGACGATTGACTTGAGAAACTTGGTCTTTGTCAATAGTTCGGGAATTAGTATGTTGTCTAAATTTGTTCTCAGTATGCGAAAAAAGACAGGAGTTCAGTTAGTCGTTTTGGGGTCGAATGATATGCCCTGGCAAGGAAAATCTCTTAAAAACCTAGAGAAATTGTTGCCCGGGCTGAAGTTGGAAATTGAGTAGGCTATCCCTAAAAGTCCTAACTTGCAACTAGCTGATGGTGTACATTCTCCCTTTCCTTTCTATCAACCTCAAAGAGTATGCCCAGCAGACAGAAATTATGTGGGATAAGATCCTAATCCCATTGCTCGAAGGCGTGATTCCAGTTTTGATTTTCTAGACTGGCGCTGCTCTGATTTTGCAATGTTCCTTTGGAGTTGACTTGACTGGTGTCTGGGTGACGTTAGGAGGAGCAAGCTTGATTGTGGGCTTCGCCACCAAGGATATCCTGGCCAATTTTTTTAGCGGTTTGGGGCTGCTAAGCTGTTGTGCATTTAAATTGTATATTTCGAGTCCCGATCAAAAATCGTCAAATCCTCTCCCCCTCTCCCCTTCACCCCCTCTCCCTCTCTAATACCATAGGCAATCTAGATGCAACACAGCTTAGTAGATACCCCGTTTGAATTTGGGGATGTGCTGCGGCTAGAAAGCGGCAACCACGGTGTACTAAAAAAGATTGGGCTGCAAGTCACTGAGGTTTGTCTGTTTGAAAGTCATACTATCGCTTCCCCAGCGCGAGGAAACTTGCTTAGATGATTGCGTCAGGGAGTTGAAACAGTGGTTGCGAGAACGATTTAAAGAACCCCGACGCAAATGGCAGGAAGCCCAGATTTTAATCGCTGGAATGAATCACGATGGAGACTCTATCTATAGCCTTTCGAGCTCTCATATGAGGTACTCATGGGCATAGGCCTCCGTGGCCTCCGTGACCTCCGTGGCCTCCGTGGCCTCCGTGGGCATAGGGCATACCTCACCACGCTTGAGAACCGCTATATATCGAGTTTAAGCTGAACTTCTTTGTGGATGACATCAACCTAGAAAATGGGCGTCGGGGCATCGCGTTAGCAGTAAAATTTACGAAGAGGTGGTGCGATACCTCAAACGCAGCCTCCCCAAAGAGGCTCAATATCAGGAGGACTCCAAAGCTGTAGTCAAGGTCTAAATTTCTTTGATTAAATCTATCGGTTGCTTTTCAAGAACAGCTAAACTTAGGATGTCCAATTTCTTCTAAATTATGAGATTTACCAAATTTTTTCTATTTTTAATAAAACATCGGTATTTTTAGGCTTTTCACTTAGAAGTCATATCAATTCCGGTTACACCGTTCGGGATGGGGAGTCGGGAGTCGGGAGTCGGGAGTCGGGGAATGTGGGATTATTGACCTTGACTTTATCATTCCGATGCAACCGGAAACGATATCAGTGGTGGCGGAATTTAAATCCCGGGCTAACAGCTTGCAGCCTGTTTGAAATGATATCTTACATCAATGTCAATAAAGGGAGCGATCGCTCATCCCGCCAGCGATCGCTCCCTTTATTGACTTTAGTGCTTTCGGTCAATTAAAACTGTTCACTCAAAGCCTTTCTACATAGCGTAAGGCGCGCCGAGGCGCACCCTACCAGATAGATATGCAAGGGTAATTCCTCTTCCTCTCAAAGCTTTTTCCGATCTCAAACAGCTTGGTTCTATTTTTTATTTGACTCAGAAACATCAGCAATCAAATCGTCTTTGTCAACTTTCGGAACAAAATCAGGGCGTTCTTTGGCTTCCCAACCGGGGGGGCGCTTGGAGTTGTACCAGGCGATCGAGCCGATCGTAGTTGCGGCAATAAAGCCAGCAACAAGAACTGCTATGGGAATGTTCAAGCTGACACTTGATTCCGGCACTGGCTGCTGCATCAGCAGATCGATCGTTACTTGGTTGATGGGTGCAACAAGAACTGCCATGGGAGCGGTCAAGCTGATATCTATCATTAGGCTAAATCCTTATCTACTCTACTTTTACATTATCTTAAGTGCTAATGCCGTTTTGTTGATATATCTGAAGACAGAAAAAGTGACAGAATTGCCGTCATAATGGTTAGAGGTTGAAAGTAGGAGAGCTGATTTTATGCCGTTGGGGACAATAGCATTGCTGTTGGCTGCTAGTTTCAGCCTGGGTGCTTTACCGCTAACGGGATGGGCGGTGCGAGTCTTTACCGGCCGAGATTTGAGGGCGCTGGGTACGGGGAATGTTGGGGTGTCGGCAGCTTTCATTCACGGGGGGAAATTAGCGGGAATTGCTGCGGTGTTGGCGGAAATTGTCAGGGGAATTACTCCGGTTTTGGCGGGGCGATTTTGGTTTCCGGATGCACCGGAGATCGCGATCGCCCTGTTAATTCCTCTAGTTGCGGGCAGATATGCGATCGCCCGAGGTGGAGGCGTGACCAACGCTGTTTGGGGTCTTTTGGTATTTTCGCCGCCGGTGGCTGTATCCTCGGGCATTTGGGGGCTGGTGGCGTGGGGTTTGGCACAGCGCTGGTGGGGTGAGGGCGATCGGGCGAGACTCTTTGCTTCCCGTTGCGGGTGTCTGTGCACCCCAATCTGGGTTTGGGTGTGGGGACAATCAATCCCCGAATTTTTAGCAGCAGCAGGATTGGCTTTGTTGCTAGCAGCAATTAATTTCAGTCAGGGTGATGATATGGCTTTATCTAAATCCGAACCATTGTTTTCTCTAGATGACTCGTTAGATGCTGCAATCTGCGGCGATAAAGCTGCTAAATTGTCTCAACTGAAACGCGCCGGTTTTAATGTACCTGCTGGTTTTATATTGCCCTCAAAGCAAGAAGGAAGTTCGGCAACGGATTATGTAACGGATGTAACGGATGTAACGGATGTCAGGAAGAAGGAAGAAGGAAGAGGGAAGAAGGAAGAAGGAAGAGGGAAGAAGGAAGAGGGAAGAAGGAAGAGGGAAGAAGGAAGAGGGAAGAAGGAAGAAGGAAGAAGGAATGAGAGAAATGCCGATCGACTGTTAATCAGTAATTCTGTAATCCAAAATCTAAAATCCCAAATCCCAAATCGAATGATTGTGCGTTCTTCGGCTGCGGGAGAAGATGGCGATACGAGTTCTGCCGCCGGACAATATCAAACTATTGGCCCTGTTTTCACTGAAGCAGAATTGCTGGATGCAATTAATCGCTGCCGCCAGTCTTATTGGACTTCCGAAGCTGTTGCTTACCGCCGCCAACGACAACTCCCCGATACCCAAATGGCTGTATTGATTCAGCCTTACATTGACAGCAACATTGCGGGTGTCATGTTCAGCCGCAATCCTTTAGATGGCGGTTCCCAGATTATTATTGAAGCTTTACCGGGAGGTGCTGAATCTATTGTCGGCGGACAAGTTACTCCGCTTCATTGGGAGATTGATTTTAGTACGCCTGAAACTTTAGAAAAAACTTTAAGGAAAATCGAAATATCTTCAATAAATGACAAAGTAATTATAGCAGAATTAGTCCAACAAGCGCAATCCATAGAAGCTTTTTTTCACGGAATCCCGCAGGATATTGAGTGGAGTTGGGACGGGGGAAAAGTTTGGATTTTGCAAAGCCGCCCGATTACAAATTTACAGCCGTTTTGGACGCGCACTATTGCAGCCGAAGTGATTCCAGGTGCAATTCGCCCGCTAACTTGGTCGATTAACCGGCCGCTGACTTGCGGGGTTTGGGGAGAGATTTTTCGGGTGGTTTTGGGCGATCGCGCCAGCCATTTAAATTTTAACGAAACGGCAACTTTGCTGGGTTCTCACGCCTATTTTAATGCGACTTTATTGGGCGAAATTTTTCGGATGATGGGATTGCCGGAGCAGGGTTTGGAATTTTTACTCAGAGGGCAAAAGATGGGCAAGCCGCCTTTGGGGAAGATTTTGCCTTCTTTGCCTGGTTTGTGGCGTCTGGTGCAGCGGGAGAGGGCGCTCAATGCAGATTTTGAGGTCGATCGCACTTCTATTTTCATCCCCGCACTCCAAAGTCTTCAGAAGGAAGGAGACTCTTCGACTTCGCTGAGGGTAAAAAGAGAGAAGAGGGAAGAGGAAGAGGAATGGGCAATTGCTAATTATCAATATTTGTCGGAATTGTTGGAGAGAGCAGAGCAAATTCAGGAGTGGCTGAAACCGATTACTTACTACAATATATTAGGGCCGATCGGGCTGGCAATTCGCAAAGCAATTTTTCGCGTGGCTGATGAATGGCTTGCCAATGATACTGCTCCGGAAATTGCCTCTATCCGAGCTTTGCAGCAATTATCTCAAAAGTTGCGAAAAACTGCGAGTTTGCAATTTGACGAGACTGTTTCAGTCGCGGAGTTATCACAGATATTTGCTGAAAGTTCGGCTTTACAAGCGGAATTTGCACAGTGGCTTGATAGTTATGGATATTTGAGCGAAGTGGGAACGGATATCGCTGTTCCTACTTGGCGAGAACAGCCGGAAACTTATCAAAAATTGCTGATAACTCTGGCTCAAAAACCTGCTGCGGCTAATTTACCAGTTTCTGGTAAATTAGCCTTGAACTTTGCTCAGAAATGGCGCTTAAATAAATGTCAGCAGCGATCGCTCGTCAAAAACGAAATTAGCGAAATTTACGCGCGGTTGTTGGCTCACCTGCGCTGGACTTTTTTGGAGATAGAAGCTTGCGGATTGGCAATGCAGGTGTTTCAGGAAAGCGGGGATATTTTTTATCTGGAATTTGGGGAAATTCAGCAGTGGATTCGCAGCGGCGCGAGTGTTTGTTTTCAGGAGACAATTAGCCAAAGGCGCGATCGCCTGTTAGCCGATCGCGATCGCCCGATTCCCCCTGTCGTCTACGGCAATTTGCTGCCAAATTCTCAGAAAAGCTCGATCGTCCCCGCAACATCCGAAACTAATATCATGCAGGGAATCCCCGCAAGTATCGGCTGCGTCGAAGGCTTTGTGAAGATTTGTCGCACCGTGACAGCAGATTTAGGAGAAAATGCGATCGCAGTAGTGCCGTACACCGATGCAGGTTGGGCACCCCTGCTATTAGGAGCAACAGCAATTATCGCTGAAGTTGGCGGCCAACTATCTCACGGAGCAATTATTGCTCGCGAGTACAAAATTCCCGCAGTTATGAATATTGCTGAAGCTACAACTCGCTTGCGAGACGGTCAAAAAGTCCGAGTAGACGGGTATCTCGGCACTGTAGAATTACTCGAATAAGCCGAAAGAAAAATGTAAAAATTCATCAATCTTGTAGGGGCGGGTTCCACCAACAATAATTGCCCAAAACAAACAATCTCGTAAACCCGCCCCCACCCCACCAAAAACCTTTCCTAGACTAAGAAATTCTGGACAACATAGTTCCCCACATTTCTACCAGCACTCAAACCGTCTAGGTTAGCACTCATGAAATGAATCCCTCCGTAAAGGCGACTCATCCCCGATTCGTCGGCGGCTTCGCTGAAGTTTTGGTAGGTTCGCAAACTGTTGACAGATCGATCGCCCTTGTCCCCAAACCCAAAATCCGAACCAAAGACAGAACTCATAACTGCATCTGCTGCACCGCTAAAGGTACTGTGTCCCGACATATACTCAGGGAAAGGCGGAGTAGTTACCAGTGGCAGCCACTGGGGGTCGGCTGTCGTGTTGGGATTGTTGTCTGTGTCAGCTTGGCGAATAGCTGTAATGGGTCGCCACAAGTTGTACTCATACTTAGCATCCCAGCAGCTAATAGCTGCATCGGCGAGGGCAAAATTTAGCAGGGCGAACAAGCGGGCGCTATCTTCTAAGGATTGGCCGGTGAGAGTCGCTGTTTCTTCGGCGATTTGGTTCCAGTGGCCCGGAGGGGTAAACGTACCTGCGCCGTTGGCCCAGAATTTGGCGATCGCTGTTTGGTCTGGGGTGCGCGTCAGACTGTCAATTTTGCCGATTTCTTTGACATAGTTAACTTCCTCTGCGTACTTGGCGCCCTCAAGGGCGGGCGGGCCGGGCGGGCGGAACTGAGAACCGCTAGTCATCGCAAAAGGAGTCACCTGCGGCCACTGTGGCGCCAGCGCGGCGGCAAGGGCGGGGGGAGTCGGCACCCAACTGCCAAGGTCGGTTGAGGGGGTGTATTCCACTACTTTCGTGATGCCGTCTGTATTCCGCGAACTGATCATTTGGTCGGCAACTTGTTGTCCGAGGGCGATGCCGTCTTGTTTGGCTTTGCCGTCGGGAATTTTTGCTAGAGATGATTGCAATGCTGCGTCGAATTTACCTGCTTGCGCTGGGTAGAGGCCCACGAGGGTGCGGTGGGCTGCGGCTGCTGTGGCTGCTTCTTGTGATGTCCCTGCTGGTGCATCTATGCTGACTAGGTAAGGGCTGTATTTTTTGCTAATAGAGTTAACAGAGTCGTAAATGGCTGCGTGAACCATTGCCATGTTGCGGGAGGCAAGGGGAGGCGCGCTGCTGGCTGTCCGCACGGCGTCGAGTAAGATGGTGTTCCACTCTGTGACTGGGTTTCCCGATCGGTGATTGGTGAAGTTCGATCGGTTGATGCTGCTGCTGTTGACTCCTGGCAATACTGCTAAATATTCGCCTGTTAGTTTGTCTTGAATTACGGTGGTGTTGCTGTTGGCGTCTGTGCCTTGCTGGATGTTTAAGTCTTCAAATGCCAGGCCGTCTAGCAATCGAATTTTGTCATTGCCGTTGCCGAAGTCGGCGATATAGTCGGCTGTGGCTACAGTTGCGCCGCCGCTGCCTTTAGCAATGGCAAATATATCATCCCCTGTGCCCCCGGTCACGGTATCGCTACCTGCGCCCCCGTAGATGATATCGTTGCCGAAATCGCCACCAATTAGGTCGCGGCCTTTGCCTCCCCAGAGGATGTCGTCGTCGTCTCCGCCAACAATCGTATCGTTGTCTCGATCGCCGCAAATTTTGTCTTTGCCTGCATCGCCTTGGAGAAAGTCGTCTCCGCTGTTGGCATAAATTATGTCGTTGCCATCCAATCCGTTAAATCTGTCAGCTTGGGTGGTTCCTTCAAGATAGTCAAATTTAGCACTAGGGGTGAGGGATGCCATGTTTATTTATTGAATTTTTTGATTAAATTGTAAAGGTTTCGTAACGTCTGTAGATGCTTAGGTCTGTTTATCCCGGATTTAATATTATTAAACTTTCTGGCTGGGAAGCAAAGGCCACAACACAGCTTTATTGAATCTTTAATATTTAACGGGCTTTTTCTGAAGTTTTGCGATCTGAATCTGGGTAAAAATACAGTAATTAAAACTGCCTCACCTACTGCAACTTTGTTAAATTTTTACAAAAAAACTGTTTTTTTTAAGATTTATATCGATATAATTTTTACCAGCCTAAAAGGAGCCGATTGTGTAACGGAGTAAGTAGATACAGCGAATCCCAGGTTTATGAAGTCCAGCTTTAGACCTGCAATCTGCTGTATTTATTAAGCACTTCTCAAAGCTGCGATCGGGTCGAGTTTGGCGGCTTGGCGGGCGGGGACGACGCCGAAGAAGAGACCCACTGCGCCGGACACGCTGACAGCAAGGGCGATCGCCACGGGCGAAATACCAGCTTGCAAGGGCGTGAAATTACCTACAAGCAAGATACCGCCGACACCGACGCAAGTACCGACTATCCCTCCGGCAGCGGATAAAATTACAGCTTCGACAATAAATTGAAATAAGATATCTTGTTGGGATGCGCCGATCGCCTTTCTGAGCCCGATTTCCTGAGTGCGTTCGCTGACGGACACAAGCATAATGTTCATAATCCCAATGCCGCCGACTAATAGGGAAATGCTGGCAACAGCAGTTAACAGAAGAGTCAAAGCGCCGGAAATTGCCCCCATTCTTGCCATTAAATCTTTTTGATTTCTGACAGTAAAATCATCTTCGGTAGTAATTTTGTGCCGCAGTCTCAGCAAGTTTTCTACCTGAAATTGCGCCGCGTCCATTTGCAACTCATCTTTAATAGAAATATACATCGAGGTGACAGCTAAACCGTAGGGAGATTTCCGCCCGACAATGCGGTTTGCCATTGTGGCGATCGGCACGGAGGCCGAGTTATCGTAATTCGTACCAAAAGATGTCCCTTTGGGTGCCAATACTCCAATTACTTTGAGGCTGACATTTTGGATACGCACCTGTTCGCCCAAGGGATTTGTATTGCCAAAAAGTTTCTCCGCTAATTCTGAACCGAGAACCACAACTTGGTTACTTTGCTTAACATCGAGTTCGGTCAAAAACTGCCCTTTTGCCATTTCAAAGCTTCTGACTTCTAGAAATTCTGGAATCGTGCCAAAAATTAGAGCCGAAACATTTTTGTTGCTGTAGCGAACTATTTCGGAACTGTTAAGTTCGGCTGACACGCCTTGAACGGAGGGGACTTGAGTTGCGATCGCCTTAGCATCTTCTACTATCAGTGTTTGAGGGGCATTTCCGATAGAACTTCGCCTAGCGTTGGGAACTCCCGGCCTCACGATTAATACGTTTGTACCGAGGGCTTGAACTTGTCCTGCTACAAATTTTTGAGTTCCTTCTCCAATGCCAATCATTGCAATTACTGAGGCATTGCCGACAATCATCCCGATCATTGTTAAACTGCTGCGAATTTTGTTGGCTAGCAGGGTTTGGCCGGCCATTTTGACGCTTTCAATAAAATTCATAGTTTGGGAATTGGGAATTGGGAATTGGGAATTGGGCATCGGCCAAAGAGGGCATCGAGAATTGATAATTGAAACCAACAAATAACCAATGATTAATGACTAATGACTAATAACTAATGACTAATGACTTCTTAAGCACTTCTCAATGCAACGATCGGGTCTAGTTTAGCCGCTTGTTTTGCGGGTACAATGCCGAAGAATAAGCCGATGCTGCCCGAAACACCGACTGCAAGTGCGATCGCCACTGGGGAAACGCTAGCTTGCAGGGGAGTAAAAGCAGCTACTAAAATCACGCCGCCGATACCGAATCCAGTGCCGATCGCCCCGCCTGCCGCTGACAAAATCACAGACTCGATAATAAACTGAAGTAGAATATCTTGCTCAGAAGCTCCGATCGCCTTTCTCAGCCCAATTTCCTTGGTGCGTTCGGTAACAGAAACCAGCATGATATTCATAATCCCGATGCCGCCGACAAACAGCGAAATTGCCGCCACGAAAGCCAACATCAACGTCAAAGCACCAGTAATGCTGCCCAAAGTATTCATTAAATCTTTCTGGTTGCGAACAGTAAAATCATCTTCCTTAGTAATTTTGTGACGCAACCTGAGCAGATTTTCTATTTGAAATTGGGCAGCTTGCATCATAGTTTCATCTTTAATGGAAACCGAAATAAATGTTACTTTTGTACCGTAGGGAGACGTGCGACCTACGATCAGATTTGCCATTGTTGTCAGTGGCAAATAAATATTCATATCTTGATTGTCGCCAAAACTAGAGCCTTTCGTCTGCATTACTCCTATTACTTGAAACGTCGAGTTTTTGATGCGAATATATTGACCAATTGGCAGTGTCTTGCCAAACAATTGTTCTGCTGCTTCCGAACCTAAAGCTACTACATTTTCTTGTCTTTCTAAATCTAATTTGCTTAAAAATCGACCTTGAGCAACATCAAAGCTTCTGACTGTCAGAAATTCGGGAGTAGTTCCCATAATGGAAGACGAAACGTTTTTATTGCGGTAAGTAACGAGTTGACTATCATTGAGAGTTGGTGCTACTGCTTGGACAGAAGGAACTTGAGATGCGATCGCCTCTGCATCTTCCATTACTAAATTCTGGGGCGGAATCACCGGGCGGCTTTGCGCTTCAGGACTTCCGGGAGTCACAAATAGCACGTTTGAACCCAGAGAGTTAACTTGTCCCTCGACAAATGTTTGAGCTCCTTCGCCGATACCGATCATAGAAATTACCGAAGCATTGCCGATGATAATTCCTAACATCGTCAAGCTGCTGCGAAGCTTGTTTGCCATTAAAGTTGTGACAGCCATTTTGACGCTTTCAACAATATCCATAATTCGATTTTAGATTTTAGATTTTGGATTTTGGATTGGGATTATTGGTGTCAACTTAATATTTAAACCCATAATAAATCTCGCTTGTAGCCGAGTCTCGCTCCCCCTAAATCCCCCTTAATAAGGGGGACGCAAGAATACTCTTGTCCTCCCCTTGTTAAGGGGGACTTTGACTGCTCTTGTCCCCCCCTTAAGAAGGGGGGTTAGGGGGGATCTCCGGGGAAAGAAAACACCCTAGAGCGATCGAGAGAAATAATGCCCCATGCCCTATTCCCCATGCCCTACTTTTGATTCTTGATAATATCCTCTAATTTTTTACCTTGAGGAAGTTCGGTAAAAACGCGATCGCCCGCTTTTACACCCTCTAAAATCTGAATCTTGTTGCCAATAGTCGAGCCAACCGTAACAGGCTTAAAATTCGGCTGTTGTTTTTCATCAGGAACCAGCACACCCGTTTGACCTTTATTAGTCACAATTGCCACCGTCGGCACAACTAAAGCATTGCTCAGCTTTTGACCAACAAATCTCAAATCTACGTTCATTCCCGATTGCAATACATCCTTGCCAGTATCTAGCGCTACGCGCACTTGAAATAGGGTCACGTCCCGTTCCTTAACTGCTTCCGGCGCAATTAACTTAACGCCGCCTTTAAACACTTTATCTGGATAAGCGTCAGCCACTATTTCAACGACTTGACCCGGTTTAATTTGACTGATATCTGCCTCCGGGACTTTCGCCAAAACTTCCACCTCTCTAGCTAGAGCAACAATCGATGTCGAAGTTGCCGAAGTTGCTTCCGATGCCGAAGTTGCCGGAGTTACAAAAGCTCCTTGAATCGCGTATCTTTGGGTAATAATTCCAGCAAATGGAGCGCGAACTTTCGTATCTTCTAACTGCACTTCTTGAAAGCGGACTTGAGCTTGAGCTTCGGCTAATTCAGCTTGAGCTTGAGCTATTTCTTCCGGGCGAGAACCGTTTTCTTGTGCTGCCAATTGGCTTTTTGCTTCAGCAACTGCTGCTTCGGCTTTGGCGATTTCTTCTGGACGGTTGCCGTTTTCTACTTGCGCTAAGTTGCTTTTTGCTTCGGCAACTTCTGCTTCGGCTTGGGCAATTTCTTCCCAGCGCGTGCCGTTTTGCAATTGCTTCAACGCTTGCTGCTCGACTTGCACAGCAGCTTGCAGTTGCTGAATTTGCGACTCCCGACTTTCTTGCAGTTGTTGCAGGCGTTTTTGGGATTCTATTAATTTAGCTTGGGCAGTGCGATTTTCTTTGATCAGTTCATCCAGTTTATCTTTAGCAAGAGCACCTTCTTCCACTAACGGTCGATTGCGTTGCACCCGTTGAGCGGTTAGTTCGGCTTCGGCTTTACTCGAGTCAATTTGCGTTTGTGCTTGGGCAATTTCTTGTTTGACACTGCCGGTTTGAGCATCTGCTAAACGAGCTTGAGCTTGGGCTAAACGAGCTCTGGCTCCTGCAACTTCTTCAACGCGGCTGCCGGCTCGCAGTCGCTGCAAGCCTGCTTGAGTTTGCTGCAAGCGGGCTCTGGCTCCTGCCACTTCTTCAACGCGGCTGCCGGCTTGGACTTGCGCGAGACTGGCCTCGACTTGCTCTAAGCGCGCTCGGGCGCTGGCGATGTCTTCCGATCGATTCCCGGCTTCGATTTGGGCAAGTTTGGCTCGCACGCTGGCTTCGCGGGCTTTAGCTTGAGCGAGTTGAGCTTCTACATCGCGGCTTTCCATGCGGGCCACGATTTGTCCTGCTTCGACTCGATCGCCCTGTTCGACCAATAATTCTGCTATGCGCCCGGAGCCTTTAGGGCTGAGATTCACCCGCTGTACCGGCTGCACCGTGCCGCTGGACGTGATCCGCACCGTGAGGTTTTGCGCTTCCACCGGCACTGTCATACTGGCGATCGCATCTACTTTCGGCTGCGATCGACTTTTTGCTATATATATGGTGGTCGGTACAGCTAGCAACCCGGCTGCAACCAACCCAACCGCCCACCGCTGCGGTTTGCGCGCGGGTTTCTTCGGAGACTGCTTTTGGGCGGTTTTGTTATCTGCAATTTTGGTCTCTGCGGCCTTGGTGTCTACAGTCTGAGTATCTTCCACCTTGACCTGAGCAGTTTCCTTTTTAGGGCTAACGATCATACCGACTCACCTACTTTAATCTCAGGATTACCTTTAAGGTAAAATTTTTGCTGATGCTTGGCATCGTCTTTGAGACTCATCCGATTGGGTGATTTTAAAAAAGTTCCCCAACCAGCACCTGTAAACAATTATAGCTAATCGTTGCAACTTATTAAATAATGTTAAGTTTTTTCAGCCTAAAGAGGTGGGATCAAACAGAATCGCTTCCGGCTGCTGCAAAAAAAAATATTATTTTAGCACAAAATATAATTTTTGGGATCTAGGAGCGCGATCCTCACCAGCAAGAAAAGCCGATCGGGCAGCGGGCGATCGACCGTCACTAGGTCATTGCGGACTCGTGTTAGCGATCGCAGCGGGATCTGCCAGTGAATCGCTCGTAACGACACAATATTAAGATCGGGACTTACGCAGTCACGCTATATATAGCGTGACAAAAGTTACGATCGCCCGTTAAATAGGAATGGGCGATCGTTATAAGATTAAAAATTGAACTGCTATGCGCGATCGCCCTCCTTTCCTGTTAAACAAGTACGCAACGTATAGTTTGGTCTTTCAGTTCAAGTTTGAGGTAGTCTGACAGTAATTCCTGCTTTAATTTGTCTACTGTTTTTTCCACAGCCCAAATCCTACTACCCCTCTCAAACGCGCTTTTGGAATGTCGTTTAGGTGCAAGTGCATCCCGGTTGGATTTATCAGTTCCTCTACCAAACTCTGCAACTAACCTGCCAGACAGTATCTTGATTCATCCGCTAATAGGCTCGCGTTCCACTGGTGACATCTGTTCGATGTATAGTTGCATCAATTGTTCAAGCCTCTGGCCTACAATCTTGTAGCGCTTCATAGACCCTTGGCCACTCACGCCGAAATAAGGGATGAGCGCGCCTCATCTGGTAAACATTAGATGTGGCTGGTTCTCATCACCACCGAAGCCAGTTGTTTGGTGGCATCTTTAGCATGGTAGACAATCGCATTGATAAGCTTGTTGACTCGATTCCTGTAAATGTTCAAACAGAGATTGCAGGTAAATTTGAGATTTTTGGTGAATTCTAAATTTTCTACCCTGCTGCTGTGTGCCCTTAACGATCGCAGAAAGTTTTTTTTTACTTTATTTCTATGTCTGTCTAGCGCTTCAGGTAAAACCTTGCTCAACTATCGCTGTCTCCTCACGCCTGAGTGTTAATATTCCCTCTGACTGATAGAGGTCAGTCGCAACTTTAAAGAGAACGCAACATTAGCTGGCGACAAGCTATGAGGTTCTACCATTAGACAGATACCAGCGATCGGATCTGTCCGTTCACAGGTGGCATCTTTAGCTTGACAATCGCATTGATAAGCTTGTTGAATCTATTCCTGTAATTGTTAAAACAGAGATTGCAGGTAGATTTGAGATTTTTGGTGAATTCTCAATTTTCTACCCTGATGCTGTGTGCCCTTAACGATCGCAGAAAGTTTTTTTTTACTTTATTTCTATGTCGGTCTCGCGCTTGGGGTAAAACCTTGCTCAAGTATTGCTGTCTCCTCACGCCTGAGTGTTAATGTTCCCTCTGACTGATAGAGGTCAGTCGCAACTTCAAAGAGAACGCAACATTAGCTGGCGACAAGCTCTGATGTTCTACCATTAGATAGATACCAGGGATCGTTGCCGTTATGGTACATTAAACATTAATTATCGCACTTTTTGACCTGCTTAATCTACACTCCAATATATAGCCTGTTTGGGTAAGTTTTGTTAACAATTCTGTTTTTTGATTAGACTTTCCAAACAGTGTTACTAAAATAAAGCAGTGATTTTGAAGGGCATGGGAATATTAACAATAATTGCCCCATCTGTTATTACCATAAACCGTCTCAAAGTAATTTATTGCAGGGATTTTGACAGGGCTGTCACCCCCTCAGGTTAAATCGTTAACAATTGTGATTCAGAAGAATCTTGGAGGTAATATATGGCTACTACAACTAATAACACTGTCGAGAACTCAGTTGTTGATACTCTCGAACAGTTGTTGCAGCGTTCAGTAATTGATATTGAGTTCCGCACTGAGCTTTTGAACAATCCCGAAGCATTTGGCCTCCGAGTGGATACTGAAAATCTTGTGCTGCCCAAGCAGGTGGCGCCGCAGGATATGTTGTTTATTGAGTTGGTCAACGAGGCTGCAGACTTTGGTGCGTGTTCAAACACTTGCATCTCGGGCTACACAATAAGGTGCGATGGGGAGTCAGTCGGTGGCCCCGGGTGCAAAGGCACTTGTATCTCGGGCCTCTCAATACGTTGTGACGGAACTACGTTGTAGTAATTCAGCTGCCCACGCGCAGTCGGCAGACTAATTAACCTATATCACTAGTCTGCTCGATTATCCCCGGGCTGGCTAATCACGTTAATCAGCACAAGTTAATACCACAAAACCCCTCTTGTTTTGATGAGTCTTGATAGGTGCTGCACTGACTTAGTTGAGTGGTATTAAGGGTGGGATCTGGATGCAAGGAAATGACTCGCCAGCCTCGAATACTCGAGGCTGGCGAGTCATCACAACAAAGGAGGGAAATTGATGAACTACTCTCTGAAAGATCAGCTGAAAGTTGTTGCCCCCCGACTTTCAGCAGACTTGGTTTCAACCGAAGCTTTGTCCCACATTTACACCTTAGCCCAAATCCTACCACCCCTCTCAAACGCGCTTTTGGAATGTCGTTTAGGTGCAAGTGCATCCCGGTTGGATTTATCAGTTCCTCTACCAAACTCTGCAACTAACCTGCCAGACAGTATCTTGATTCATCCGCTAATAGGCTCGCGTTCCACTGGTGACATCTGTTCGATGTATAGTTGCATCAATTGTTCAAGCCTCTGGCCTACAATCTTGTAGCGCTTCATAGACCCTTGGCCACTCACGCCGAAATAAGGGATGAGCGCGCCTCATCTGGTAAACATTAAATGTGGCTGGTTCTCATCACCACCGAAGCCCGTTCTTTGATGCCATCTTTAGCATGGTAGGCAATCGCATTGATAAGCTTGTTGACTCGATTGCTGTAATTTTTCAAACAGAGATTGCAGGTAAATTTGAGATTTTTGGTGAATTCTCAATTTTCTACCCTGATGCTGTGTGTCCTTAACGATCGCAGAAAGTTTTTTTTTACTTTATTTCTATGTCGGTCTCGCGCTTGGGGTAAAACCTTGCTCAAGTATTGCTATCTCCTCACGCCTGAGTGTTAATGTTCCCTCTGACTGATAGAGGTCAGTCGCAACTTCAAAGAGAACGCAACAGTAGCTGGCGACCAGCTCTGATGTTCTACCATTAGATAGATACCAGGGATCGTTGCCGTTATGGTATATTAAACATTAATCTGTTGAGCAGCGATCGCACTTTTTGACCTGCTTAATCTACACTCCAATATATATAGCCTGTTTGGGTAAGTTTTGTTAACAATTCTGTTTTTTGATTAGACTTTCCAAACAGTGTTACTAAAATAAAGGAGTGATTTTAAAGGGGATGGGAATATTAAAAATAATCGGCCCATCTGTTTTTACCATAAACCGTCTCAAAGTACTTTATTGCAGGGATTTTGACAGGGCTGTCACCCCCTCAGGTTAAATCGTTAACAATTTTGATTCAGAAGAATCTTGGAGGTAATATATGGCTACTACAACTAATAACACTGTCGAGAACTCAGTTGTTGATACTCTCGAACAGTTGTTGCAGCGTTCAGTAATTGATATTGAGTTCCGCACTGAGCTTTTGAACAATCCCGAAGCATTTGGCCTCCTAGTGGAGACTGAAAATCTTGTGCTGCCCAAGCCGGTGGCGCCGCAGGATATGTTGTTTATGGAGTTGGTCAACGAGGCTGCGGACTTTGCTGCGTGTTCAAGCACTTGTATCTCGGGCTTCACACTAAAGTGCGACGGGGAGTCAATCGGTAGCCCCAACTGCAAAAATACCTGCACCACGGGCTACACAATACGTTGTGACGGAAATACGTTGTAGTAATTTAGCTGCCCACGGGCACTCGGCAGACTAATTAACCTATATCCCTAGTCTGCTCGATTATCCCCGGGCTGGCTAATCACGTTAATCAGCACAAGTTAATGCCACAAAACCCCTCTTGTTTTGATGAGTCTTGATAGGTGCTGCACTGACTTAGTCGATCGCTATCAATGGTGGGATCTGGATGCAAGGAAATGACTCGCCAGCCTCGAATATTCGAGGCTGGCGAGTCATCACAACAAAGGAGGGAAATTGATGAACTACTCTATGAAAGATCAGCTGAAAGTTGTGGCCCCCCGACTTTCAGCTGACTTGGTTTCAACCGAAGCTTTGTCCCACATTTACACATTAGCCCAAATCCTACCACCCCTCTCAAACGCGCTTTTGGAATGTCGTTTAGGTGCAAGTGCATCCCAGTTGGATTTATCTGTTCCTCTACCAAACTCTGCAATTAACCTGCCAGACACTATCCTGATTCATCCTGTATGGAGACGCTGTCAGAATTTATCCCAGGATTTGGCTGATGCCAAATCTTCGCTGCACCAAAGGGTAAATACAATCTGGCTGGAGTTCGATGTGGATGGGCAGCCATCAAACGTGCCAATTCCCTGCATCTTTCTGCATTTGAATCAGGAACCTGCCTGTGATTTTCAATCGCTGCGAGAAATGACTCTAAAGTTGCTCGCTCATCCAATTTCCTCGCACCTTGAGTCGAATCTTCATCTGTGTTTTGAGGCTTTACCTGCTGACGCTAAAATTATTCTTATTGGTGCAATGCTGTCTCGCCAATCTGATGCAGTGAGGCTGATTATAAGCGGGATTCCTCCAGCTCAATTCTCAGCATATTTAGCACATATTGGTTGGAGCGGTTCAGTTAATGAACTGGAAGAGGTTATTTCAAACATATCCGGTCTTGTGGATAATATCCTCCTGAGCTTCGATGTTGGTGATACCGTATTTCCTAGGATTGGACTGGAATGTTATGTCACAGAACTGCCAGAACCTGGATCTCGGTGGCAGTTATTTTTGGATCATCTCGTCACAACTGGGCTGTGTACTCCAGCGAAGAGAAACGCTCTCCTCGGATGGCTAGGATATGAACAGAAAGCGTTAAAACGAGTATTTTTATTTGGAAAAAAAATATGGGACAGAATCCAGAATGCTGCAACTTCAGTTGGTAGCTTAGTGGGGGCACACAAAAGTGAGAAGCATCCAGGGGTAAATATCTTTAGTAGGTTCACAATCTCTACCAAAATTGTTTACCAACCGGGTATTCCCTTGGAGGCAAAAGGATATCTAGGGTTATGGCATGATTAGATTAATTCAGTCAATTAGCGAAACCCAAAGTACTGTCAGTCTAAACCCTTAGTTGCTGCAAAGTAATTTGAATTTTTGGATCTTTAACCATGCTTGATAATCTTACCCTCGCTGGCTTTGCTTGCCGCGCAAGCAACCTATCTGAGCGCCTCTCAATCACTAAACAATTGGCTGAGGGCAACGCCTTGCTGGCTTGTACTGGGCAGCTCAGCCCGCTCGATACTTGGACGCTGAACAAATTGGCTGGCAAGTTAGCCGCAACACAAGTCAAGCAGCAGATTTATGAGCAATTGGCAAGCATTATACCTACAAAGGACAACTTGCAACAACTGCTAGCTGATTACAAGTTGTACGAACAAAATCTGACCAACTTGTCTGAGTCGGATCGGGTACAGTTTATGCAACCTCATGCTACATGGTTGAACCTGTACCAAGCCGCACTGGCAAAGCTGGATTTACCGCAGGCTGATTTTGCCGGCAGCTGGTGGTATGAGGGCGATATTTACTACAGACGCTTTGGCAAAGTTTGCGAACCATTTCTGCGTTGGCTGCAACAAACACTGCAACCCATCTGCGCTGAAGTTAATCAGGCTACCGCTGATTACAGCATTAATCAGCAAGTTATCGCTAATATTCAGCTTGAACTGCTAAATCGCTTTGAAAGATTGCTAGCTCATGCGATCGAGGCTGATATAAAGCTTTACTGTCACCAAAACAAGCTCGCCCCATCATCCGATGCTCAGGCTTATGTAAATTACTTTGAACAGACCTTTAATAACGAGCAGAGTTATCACCGCTTTTATTGCAAGTTTCCCGTACTCGGGCGTTGGTTAGCTCAAGTTACCAATTTTTTAAGTAAAATTGGTGAAGAACTGATACAGCGTTTGACGAGCGATCGCGCTGAAATCAGCGCCACCTTTTTTGGGGGGGTACCCCTGAAGCAAATCAAATCTTTCAACTTAGGTCAGTCTGACTCTCATGCTGGCGGTCATAGCGTGGTCATGGTCGAGCTAGAGTTAGCGAACTCGCACCAAGGAACTATTGTTTACAAACCCCGCTGTATAAAATCTGAAGCTGCATTGCAAGGTTTACTCGAAACGTTGACCAAGGCTGAAGCCATCGAGTTTGCGGCTTATCGAGTGCTTTGTAAAGATAGCTATGGTTATGCGGAGTTTCTCCCCGTACAAAATCATACCCAAAGCAAAGAAGTTGTCGATAAATTTTACAATCAGCTAGGCGGTTATTTAGCAATCTTTCATATCTTAGGCGGCAGCGATCTTCATTTTGAAAACATTCTCGTCTCCAACTGCAACGCCTTCATCTGCGACTGCGAAACTGTCTTGGAAGTGCTACCGCGTCGCCTGGAAAAAATTTCCGATTCACTGTCTGATTCAGTGTTTAGAACTGGTATGCTGGATTGGCCGCGCGCCAATAATACACCCGATGCTAGCAAGCGGATAAGGCTAGGCGCCTATAGTGGTGGAGAATCTTACGAGACACCCTTTGCTGTACCCCAAATTAACAACCGCGTGTCATTATCGCTGGCAGTTGAACGCAAAATTGGTGTCCGCGTTGAGGTAGAAGCTACGAATCGCATCTATTACAACGGTCAGTTGGTACGTCCGCACGATTATCAACAATGCATTGTGGACGGGTTTAACAAGGTTTACGACTGGGTGCAACAAAACCCTACGCAAGCAATAAAGCTGATCGAAGAGTTGTTCGCACCTTCCTCAGTGCGCTTTGTGAATCGAGCCACGCAGGTTTATGCTCACTTACTTGATGCGGCGCAACATCCTAAATGCTTAGCGGAGCCGCTGGAAGTCGATTTGGTTTTCCACACTTTAATTGAACATCCGCGCATGTGGGATGATACCGGCAAGCTAGCTGAACTTGAATTAAAGGCTTTGTGGCAGTTAGATATTCCCATCTTTGCTGCAAAGGCCGATAGCAAGGACCTGATTTATAACTACCAGCTGCAGTTGTCCGATTCTCTGTCGATTTCGCCGTTGAATAATGCAGTCGATCGCATTAAGCGGTTATCCCCTGACAGCCAAATCCGACAGAACCAGTATATTTATGCTAGCTTGTGCAGCGGCGAAATTAACAGCCCACACTTTGTTGCTTCAGCGGTTGATTATGCTCAGCAAATTGGGATGCAATTGTGTTCGCTACTCCAAAAGCCCTCTAAGTCGGCTCCTTGGCAAACGATAGATTACACGCCTACTGGTAAACGTTTGGTCGATATTAATAGTTCGCTCTACAGTGGCTCAGCCGGAATCTGTCTGTTTTTCGCTTACCTGGACGCAATTCAACCGAAGGCAGAATTTCGCCAAACGGCAGAGCGGGCGCTTGTCCATGCTATCGAACAACGCGATACGACAATGATCGGGGCTTTCCAGGGCACGGCAGGTCTGATTTATCTGTTGACACACCTCGCCAAGTTGTGGGGCAAACCAGCTCTGCTGGAGCAGGCGAGTGAATTATGTGCTGAGATTACACCACGCATTAGTCAAGATGATTACTACGATATCATGCACGGCGCTGCGGGCGTAATTCCCGTCATGCTCGGTCTAGCACAGGCAACGTCCGGTAAGGGCATGACTTGCGCGAATATGTGCGCCGAACACTTACTGCAGCAGGCGATTCGCCTGGACGAGACGCTCTCGTGGCCCTGTAACCCCGAGGTAGGGCGAGGCAATCTAACTGGCTTTTCCCACGGCGCAAGCGGCATCGGCTGGGCGCTAATTCAGCTCGGCTGCCACACCAACAACCCGGCGTACATTACAGCTGGTCGTCAGGCTTTTGCCTATGAAGCAACTCAATTTGATGCAGTGGAGCGCAATTGGTATGACTTGCGGACATCAGTGATGACGAAACAAGCTTCAGGGCCAAAGTTTGCTCATTTTTGGTGTAGTGGCGCGGCGGGGATTGGCTTGAGTCGCATTGATAGTTGGGCGGCTTTAGGCGGAACGGACGAGGATATCTTGCGTGAAGCTTACACGGCGTTAGACGCAATGCTTCGTAATTTTCAAAGGCTGGAAAATGATTCCCTGTGCCACGGCAAAGCAGGTAGTGCGGAGCTATTATTGAGATTTGCTAAGCTCGTAAACGAGCCTTATATGCAGATGGAAGCTAATGTACAGGCGACAACACAGTGGCGCAAGTTTGAGAAGGCCCGACGTTGGACCTGCGGTGCAGGTGGTAGCGATGTGTTGCCCGACCTGATGACCGGGTTGGCAGGCATTGGGATGCACTTTTTGCGTTTAGCCTATCCGGAGCGAGTTCCTTCACCACTGCTACTCGAGCCGCCGCTACTAGCGAAATCAATCAACTCAACCGAGCTAGCTAAGGATATGGCAAACATATAGCAATCCTCGCATCATTTGTGAACTTCTTACTCCCGGACCGCGAGTTCGGGGAGGGTTGGGGTGGGGTAAAAAATTTACGACTCCTGCAAGGATTGCTATAGAGCCTAACTAGCCAGCCTATCAATTAATGTATTCGAGCGCAACATGAATAGATTTGACCGTCAGTTATGGAAGCGATTTGTAGGGCTTATCCAACCTTACTGGTATCCTGTCGAGCAAGGAGGAGGACGAACATTTCTTGGGTTGTTACTGCTGCTACTGCTATTCATCTTCACTACTTTCTTTATTATTGTCAGCACAGTCAGCTTAGTGTGTCAGCGTTATTTTCCGCAACTCTATACCAGTATTGCCCCAGGCTTTGCTGAATCAATAGCTGATATTATCAATTCTCCAGCAATTTATGGGGTTGTGTTTTGTTTCTTCACTCCAATTATCGGCTTTTTATACTACAAAATCCCCTGGAGAAACCATAGGCGACCCTGGAGTTTGTTAGCTGTATTACTATTGTTGTTGCTATCATCCATTGCTTTGGAGGTAATCAGCAGTTATGTAGGTAGAGACATTATAACTGCCTTTGCTAAAAAAGATGTTAAAGGCACTTTTCGTCTGTTATTTTTATACGGCAGTGTGTTTGCCGTCACTACACCAATTGTCGTCTTCTACCGCTACCTCACAAAGAAACTCGGAGTCCACTGGTATGGGTGGCTAACCAATTATTTTCTGAATAAGTATTTCCACAATCGGGCTTATTATAAAATCGGCTCCAACCTTGATATTGACAATCCAGATCAGCGCATCTCGGAAGAGGTTGAGTCATTTGTCCTAAGTAGTGTGGAAATTTTGTTAGGTATTTTCACTCAAGCCCTTAATCTAATTGCGTTTATTGGAGTTCTTTGGTCTATTTCTAAAGCGCTGGTCGCTGTTTTGTTGCTATACTCTATGTTTGGCAATGTCGCAACAGTTTTCTTAGGCAAACGACTGATCGGGCTCAACTTCACTCAAAGCCAGCGAAAGGCAGACTTCCGCTATGGCTTAGTTCATGTCCGCACTCATGCTGAATCGATTGCCTTTTTTCGGGGAGGAGATAGGGAATCAAGCCTTGTAAGACAGCGACTTTCTGCGCTACTCCAGAACTTTAATCTACTGATTAGATGTCAGCGGAATCTGGATTTTTTTACACAAGGATATAACTATTTTGTTCTCATCTTACCTTACTTAGTAGTAACCCCTTTGTTTTTCAAAGGTAAAATTGAGTTGGGCGCAATTACCCAAGCGGGTATTGCCTTCAATATGGTTTTAAGTAGCCTGTCGATGATAGTGAGACAGTTTGAATCCCTGAGTGCCTTTGCCGCTGAGATTCATCGCTTATCCAGCTTTGCAGAAGCCTTGGAAGCGTTAAAGCCAGGACATCGCTCTGAAAGCAGCGTAAACCAAAACGCCCAAACAATTGATACAGTCGAAGATTTTCATCTAGCCCTCGAAGACATCACCTTACAAACCCCAAACGATGAACGGATATTAGTCAAAAACTTGTCAGTCTCAATTGAAGCCGGTAAAGGACTGCTGATTGTGGGTTCTAGTGGCTGTGGCAAAAGTTCTCTGCTACGGGCACTCGCAGGTTTGTGGAAAACTGGCTCAGGTCGCGTAGTGCGACCAAATCTAGAAGAAATGATGTTTTTGCCCCAGCGCCCTTACATGATTTTGGGTTCCCTGCGTGACCAGCTACTATACCCCAACAGGACTGGTGAACTCACAGACGAGGAACTTTATCAGGTTTTGGAACAAGTCAATCTGGAAGACCTACCCGAAAGAGTCGGCGGTTTGGATGTAGAACTCAACTGGGACGAGGTTTTGTCATTAGGAGAACAACAGCGCATCGCTTTTGCACGACTGCTACTTGTGTGCCCCCGCTACGCCATCTTGGATGAAGCTACAAGCGCGTTGGATCTGGCAAACGAAGAAGCTCTCTATCAGCAGTTACAAGAGACTAAAACAACATTTATTAGCGTCGGTCACCGATCGAGCTTGTTGAAGTATCATCAACGGGTTCTGGAACTATTTGGGGATTCCAGTTGGCAGCTCACGTCAACTCAAGAGTACTGCGCCGATGCCAGTTCGTTTGCCTAAGACTCGTGCATGACAACTTAGATAGACAGTCCTGGACGCAGTCACGCTATATATAGCGTGACAAAAGTTACGATCGCCCGTTAAATAGGAATGGGCGATCGTTATAAGATTAAAAGCGGTACGATCGTCCTTCCTGGAACTAGGAATGCACTCGGGTTGCGATCGATATTTAACTTGAGCCTGCTTTAAATTCTGTTCTCATTCCATCCCGAACAACTTTTGGGCCACAGAGCGATCGAGAGCGATCGCTTAAACACTGGCACGCTACATATAGAGTGCCTGCGTCAGTCCTGAAGATGCTTACTCTCATAAACCCGGCTGCTGCCAGAAATAACAGGTTTCTCCGCGAATAATCCGCGCCGAAACCCGGTTTCACGGGTAGCGGTGCGTAAATCCTGAATACATATCCGCCCTGTGCCCACAACAGGTTAAAATATTTTTCAAATCCGTTAAAAATGGAAAATCAAAACAATGAATCGTCCTCAAAGCGTTACAGTTCTGGCAATCTTGCAGCTAATTAGCGGCATTTTCAGTCTGCTTGACGGCTTGTTCATCTTACTTTTTGCAGGCATTTTTGGCGGTCTCGGTGCGGCTTTCGGCGGGGCAAAAGTTGGGGCTGCAATCGGCGGATTTATAGGAATTTTTGCTGCGATAAGTTTCATCTTAGGTTTCCTATCCTTACTCTTAACTTGGGGTTTGTTCCAACTCAAAAATTGGGCTTGGACGGGAACGTTAATTGTCCATATCATCGCCACCCTGGCGCAAATTGTCAAAATGTTTGGCAGCGGCGGTACAGCAGTCAATTTTTTAACTCTGGGTTTTGCAGTTGCTAGCATTTACTACCTGCTGCGGCCGGATGTTAAACAAGCATTTCGTGTCTGATTTCCTTTTCATTAACGGTACTGAATTCTCGGATCGAAAAAAGCATAGGAAATATCAACCGCCAGATTAATCAGTACAAAAGTTACAGCCACAAAAATTACTCCTCCTTGGACAATTGGGTAATCCCGCGTCAGAATACCGGTGTAAATCCAAGAACCAATTCCCGGCCACGAGAAAATCGTTTCAGTCAGAATAGCGCCCCCTAAAAGAGTGCCGAACTGCAAACCTATAGTTGTGACGATCGGCAAAAACGCATTTTTCAAAGCGTGTTTCAAAATCACCCAATATTCCGGCAATCCCTTAGCCCTCGCAGTGCGGATGTAATCTTGAGAAAGCACTTCCAGCATCGCAGAACGAGTGATGCGAGCTATAATAGCCAGAGGAATAGTTCCTAAAGTCAAAGCTGGAAGGATTAAATGGGCGATCGCATCCCGCAAAGCCGCCAAATCCCACCTCAGCAACGCATCCAAAACATAAACACCCGTAATCGACTTAAAACCAAACCCCAAATCTACACTAATCCGCCCGCTGGGAGGCAGCCATTTCAGATAAACAGCAAACAAATAAATCAACATCAATCCCAACCAATACACGGGCAAAGATACGCCAATTAACGAACCGCTCATCGCGAGATTGTCCAGCCAGCTATTTTTCCGAACAGCAGCCAAAATCCCCGCCGGAATTCCGATAAAAAGTGCTACCAACATCGCCACGACAGACAGTTCAAAAGTAGCAGGCCAGCGACTTTTAATTTCATCAATTATCGGAATACCGCTAATAATGCTATTTCCCAAATCAAAGCGCAGCAAACTCCCTAAAAAAGCTAAATATTGCAAAGGTAAAGGCTGATTCAGACCCAAACTTGCTCTCAAAACTTCGACTTGTTCGGGAGTTCCCCGTTCTCCCAAAAGCACTGTAGCGGGGTCTCCCGGTATCAAATGCAAAAAAGTAAATACTAGCAGAGTGATTCCGAAAAGGACTGGCAATAGTCCCAGCAAACGTTTAACAATGTAATTAATCATTTTTTTAAGAGAGATTCGCTCGGCTCGGATTTTGCTGCATTTTCACATATCGTTATATGGTTGGTAGGGGCGGGTTTTACGAAAAATATTTGTAGTAACGAAGGATATGGATAAACCCGCCCTTTCTTAGGGAACCGCATATGGTTGGTAGGGGCGGGTTTTACGAAAAATATTTGTAGTAACCAAGGATATGGATAAACCCGCCCTTTCTTAGGGAACCGCGAAGAGAAGGGGGCGGGTTTATGAATCTACTAAATTATTTCATATATTTCTCGTAAAACCCGCCCCTACACCAATATATGCAGGTAAAACCACCCATATTCAAGACTTACTAACATCTTCAAAAGACTCAGACCCCAAAGGACTCGGAATCCAACCTTGAATATTCTTGCGTTTCCCTAAAAGCGGCTGCGAATGTACGATCGGCAAACGCACAGCTTCCCCATGCAAAATCTCGCTAACTTCCGCATAAATTTTCGCCCTAGCTGCTTTATCCCCACTCGCCCTCCCCCGATCCAAAAGTTCCAGAACTTTCGGATTTTTCCAATTTCCCAAATCCGCCGTCGAACCAGGCCCGAAGTGAGGATAATAAAAATTGTCTGGATCGCCATAATCTCCTGTCCAACCCATCATAAAAGCTTGAAAGCCGGGAGGTTTTAGCCGATCGGCTAAATAAGCAGACCAATCCTTTGTCAGCAATTTGACCCGAATCCCGATCGCGCTCAAATCCGCCGCAAAAGCCTCAGCGATCGGCTTCGGCGTGGGAAAATAGGGACGGCTGACGGGCATATACCACAAATCCAAATCAAAACCGTTCGGATAACCGGCTTTCGCCAGCATTGCTTTAGCTTGCTGCGGGTTAAATTCATAATCTTTAACTCGATCGGACCCCGCCCAATTCAGCGCAGGCGGGATAAATTGCGGATCGTGTTTTCCGAGTTCTCCCCAGAAAGCTTGGACTATTGCTGGCTTGTTAATTGTTTGGGCAATCGCCCGCCTGACTTCTGGTTTTGACAAAGGTTCGTAACTCGGATTTAACGCTAAATAACCGACATTAAAAGAAGGTCGCACAACAGCTTCTAAATTAGGATCTCCCTGAACTTCTTGCAGTTGATCCGGCGTTAAATCCACAGTAAAATCAAGTTGTCCTGCTCGCAACTGAGCCAGTCTCGCCGCCGGATCGTCAACAAAACGAATTACCAATTGATTGACTTTTGGCGCGCCAGTTTTCCAATAATTCGGATTTTTATCCAAAACAATGCGATCGCCCGATCGCCATTCCTGAAACACAAAAGGTCCCGTACCCACCGCCAGCGACCCCGGAGTGCCGTATTTAGCACCCGCTTTTTTCACCGCCGCCGGACTCGCCATCCCGAAATAACCAGACCCAATCGCCGAGGGAAAAGCAGCAAAAGGTTGATTTAAAACAAACTTAATCGTAGACTTATCAACAACTGCCACATCTTTTACCAGGGAATTTTTATCTCCCTTAAAGCCACCAAAAAAATCCTTCCAAATTTGATAAGTTTTGCCAGATTCTCGATAACTGTTAGGATTTTTCGCATCCCACCAGCGCTCGACATTAAACTTAACAGCTTCCGCGTCAAAATCTGTACCGTCGTGAAACTTTACCCCGGAACGCAACTTAAAAGTCCAAGTTTTGCCATCTGTAGAACTTGACCATTCAGTAGCGAGACTCGGCTCAAGTTCCACAGTTCCCGGTTTGAAATCAGTCAAGCGATTGTAAATTTGGTCGATCGCAATAACTGAATTCCCGTCAGTAATATTTCCCGGTTCCAGATTGACCGGCTGCCCGCCAGCACCGTAGACTAAAGCCCCAGCCGGAACCGCAGCAGGAGTTGTCGGAGTTGGAGAATTATTGCTAACCGTGTTTGAAGGACTGCCGCAATTTGATAAAATTACAGCCATCCCAAAAACTAGACCTAATAAAAATAAACGCCAGGATTTTAACAATTTCATCTCAATAGCTCCTGTTTAATAGAAAATTGTACTCATATCAATAAAATTCTAATTGGCTCTTTCTCTCCCCTCTGCGGTCTCTGCGTTCTCTGCGGTTCATTTAGTAAATTCTATATTAAAATCAAATCCAATTAAATTAACCAACCAAATAGAACACGCTGATGATATCATGTTCGAGGGCTAAATCTCAACTCACACCTTTACTTTAGGCGACGCAACCAGCATGAAAGCCAACGTTTGGGGCCCCGCTAGAGGCTATCTCAAAGCCTCGGCCATGCTGCACAAAAAAGGCATTCACAATTTATTCACTACCACCGAAATCAAGCCCCAATTTGTCAGCTAACAGCTAAAATCAAGTCCGCGTCAATAAATACAAAACCTTTAGGGCGGGATGGCTCGGGTATTTGTCAACCCGCCGCAACTCCATAGGCAACAGTCATGCGGCTGCGAATAAACTGAGGCAGCTCAACTTCATCAAGCAGGGCCGATCGAACCATTCAAAAACGTTTCTAAGTGCTAAATTGATTGTTTCCGGGTCTTCATAAATTAGTACCTATTAGTACAGGTTCGGCGCTCCACACCTGGGGTTAATACCCAAATCCTTTTACAAATACTAGATTGGACTAACCAACTTCTTAAAAGGTATGACCAATGAATGAAAAGGAAAGACAGGAATGGCATGAGACTGTAAAAGAAGAATTGCGAGGCTTTAGAGAGAGACTTAAGGATTCCAATCTCAGTTAAGAAGAGTGGAGAATACTCGATCGAAAAGAAGACAAGCTGATTTCGGAGGATCTTAGATAGTCTCTAGATTTAGACCGAGAGAGTAATTCGGAATTAGTAAGTCAAGTTAAATAGGATATCACTGTAATTTCTGATGCCTTAAAACAATGAAAGCCAGATTTATTACACTGACTTTCTAGCGGGCTGACAAAAACTGATCGTGGCGAAGGCTACAACTCAAAAGTCTCTTCACCAATACTTCCGAGTTCCCCGCTACCCAGAAACTCTTCCTCCTCTACTTCCTCAATTCCAGAGTCGAAACTTTCCACCACAAACGGCAAACCAGCCGCCATCAAACCCCGTTGAATCAGTTCCGGCGTTTCGTCAAACAAAACAAATAGCGGATGAACAGCCTCAGCTTCATCGCTGTAAATATGTCTGTAGCGGTGCGGCATCACCCATTCGTAACCTTTATCCAGCCAAACCTGAGACTGCCGCCAGCGACCGAGCAACTCAGAAAACTCTTCGCCCGGACGATGAATGAAAATCAAAATTTCCACTCCAATTTTAACTTTCCATTCAGGATCGCACATCAAAATCGCCAAATCGCAGGGCAAACAAACTGCCTGTCCTGGCGATATGCTAGTGCCGCCGCTTCCCGCATAAGAAACCCCGTCCCGCAAGCGCGCAATTGGCAAAGGAATTGTGATTAAACTATCATGGGCGCGGCGGATACTCGGAATCATTTCCATGTAAACCCGATATTTTTTCAGCAGAGCGATCGCGGCAGAAGATTCGCTGTACTCTGCTAGTAAAGCCTCGTAATGTGATTGTTTAACAGACATTTTCAAACCAAAAAATAAGTAATTACTAATTGCTGCTCATTGCTAATCGAGCGCTTCTCGTTACCAGCAAGACCTTGATAATGAAGATTTGGAGGCAGAGCCTTCATTCAAATTGTTTTCTCCTTTTAATCGAGGCTGTGCCCCCTCCAAAGGCCTTCCCAGGCTCTGCCTGGGAACAATTGAAATAGTCATTGGTTATGCGTTAATTGGTACTAACTAATAACTAATAACTAATTAGCCCTTTTTTACAGCTTCTGGAACACTGCGAACATCGGCAGATACATCGACAGCAAAATCGAACCTACGATACCACCGACGACAACAATCATCAGAGGTTCTAGCATACTGGTAAGTCCTTTTACGGCTTCTTCCACTTCCGTTTCGTAGAAAGCGCCAACTTTCATCAGCATCTTGTCAAGTTCCCCTGTCTCCTCGCCAATTGCCATCATTTGAATAGCCAAAGACGGAAAAACAGCTTGTTCTTGCAAAGCAATACTGATCATGCCGCCGCCTTGAATTTCCTGTCTGGCATATTCGATCGCATTAGATATCGCCTGATTCCCCGCCACATCTCGCACAATTTCCAAAGAATTGAGAATCGGCACGCCCGATCGCGTCAGCGACCCAAATATCACGCAAAACCGAGCCACCGCCGATTTTTCTATCAAATCTCCAAAAATAGGTAACTTCATCGCAATCCTATCAATTTGTAGGCGACCTACTGGAGTTTTGTAGTACATATCGAAGGCAATTTTGAGCGCTATAATCACCCCAATAACTGTTATCTGTTGGATCGGAGGCCAAGCCGTACAAAATGTACTAATTGCCAACATCATCACCGTAAAAGCCGGCAAATCTGCACCAATATCCTTAAAGATTTTGGCGAAAGTTGGCAGCAAGAATATGGTCATTGCGAAAAAAATCACGATCGCGATGCCAAACACAGTCTTCGGATAAGACATCGCCGAATTAATTTCCGCCTCCGTCTTGTGATTTTTTTCCATCATCACTGCCAGACGGTCTAGGGTTTCATCTAGCACCCCCCCGACTTCTCCCGCCGCAACCATACTGATAAACAGTTGGTCAAAAACATCAGGAAACTTAGCCATCGCCTCTGCCAAGTTTATCCCCTCCTGCACGTCAGCATTCATGCTCCTGAGCGCTCGCTTCAGCTTAGCATTAGAACACTGCTCGTGCAGCACGGAAAGGCATCTAACGATCGCCACCCCTGCATTAAACATAGCCGCAAACTGACGAGCAAAAATAGCCATATCCTTAACAGTAAGACTGGTAAAGTTATACTCGATTTGCTCTTGAATCTTACTGAAATCAAAGCCACCTTTCGGTTTTTCGCGGATTACGTTGGTAGCCACAGCTCACCTCTGAAAATTTATTAAAAGTTATGAATCATCAGTCATCAGTCATCAGTCATCAGTTCTTTCTGCGGACTCCTGACTAATGACTGCTGAGTGAATTAATGAGATCCTACCTTGGCGCCAACAGGTGCAGGACCGATCAAGCGTTCGAGTTCGTCAGCCTTAGAAGCCTTGCCCATTGCCGCTTCCCAAGTGACTTTACCGCTCTTGTAAAGTTCAGCGAGGGCCATTTCCATCGTCCTCATGCCCAATTTCGCCCCCATTTGGATTTGGGAGTAAATCATTGGAGTTTTGCCCTCCCGGATCAAGTTAGCCATAGCTGGAGTATTCACCATGATTTCCATAGCGCAGCAGCGGCCGCCCCCAACTTTCACTACCAAATTTTGGCTGCAAATTCCCACCAAAGAGTTAGACACCTGGGCGCGAACCTGGGGTTGTTGAATTGGCGGGAACACGTCCAAAATCCGATCGATCGTTGCACCCGCAGAATTAGTGTGCAGCGTTCCCATCACCATGTGACCCGTTTCTGCAGCGGAAATTGCCAGACCGATCGTTTCCAAGTCCCGCATTTCCCCCACCAGAATCACATCAGGATCTTCGCGCAAAGCTGCTCTGAGCGCATTAGCAAAGCTCTTAGTATCTTCGCCCTTTTGGCGCTGGTGAAACAAACTCTTGATATTAGGAAACACGTATTCGATCGGATCTTCAACTGTGAGAATGTGTTCCGCCCGCGTCCGGTTGATCAGATCCAACAAAGCCGCCATCGTAGTAGTCTTCCCGGAACCCGTTTGTCCCGTCACCAACAGCATACCCCTGGGTCTTTCCGTCAGATCCCGCAAAATTTGCGGCACGCCTAAAGCATCTGCATTAGGAATCTTAGAAGCCAGAGCCCGCATACAAGCAGCCCAAGCACCCCGCTCCCGGTACACATTGACGCGGAACCGAGCCAATCCCCGAACGCCGTAAGCGCAGTCGAGTTCCCACTCCATTTCCAACTGCTTGCGCTGCATATTGTTGAGCATTTGGAAAATTAGGATCTGCACTTCCTCAGCAGCCAGAATGTCGCCGTATTGCGTCTGAGGAGTTAGTTTACCGCTGACTCGGAAGAATATAGGCGCGCCCGCTTGGATGTGTATGTCCGAACCCCCTTGCTCTACCAGGGACTCCAGTACGTCTTCAATCATCAGACCCATAGATACCTCTCCTCGATCGAATGGATAGTTATTGACCAATCTAGCTCAGTTAACAGCCAACAGTTAATAGTCAACAGTTAACAGTCAACAGTTAACTGCTGAATCAATCCAAAAAGCGTGGCGTCAAGCAGTACGGACAATCCAGCATCTCCGGCTTCAATTCCGCCCGACAAGTTTTGCAGGTAAGTCCCTGCTTGCGTTTGGCTTTCATTTCCGCCTCCAGCCCCGAGTCAGTAAACGTCACCCGCTCGACTTCTTCAAAGGTAGTCGCGCCTTCCCGCACCAACTGCAAGCTGTAAGCCAACAACGTTTTCATCCCTTCTTCTACTGCTGCTTCCTTAATTTGCTCTGTGGGAGCTCCTTGAGTGATCAGGGTTTGAAGCCGCTCAGTATTTTTCAGGAACTCGTAAACCCCTACCCGTCCTTTGTAGCCTAGGCCGCCGCACTTCCGACAAAGTTCCTCGCGTTCTGCCAGTTCCTTCCTTTGCTCCACCGGTACGGTGTTGGCTTTGTAAACAGTCAGATCAATTTCTTGAGAAGCCGACAGACCGTACTTGCCGAGTTCTGCTGCAGTAGGCTGGTAAGGAGTGCAGCATTTGTCGCAAACGCGCCGCATCAGACGCTGAGCCAACACCCCCAACAGAGCGGCCGAAACCATGAACGGTTCTACGCCCATTTCCGCCAAACGCGCGATCGCCCCAGCCGCGTCGTTCGTGTGCAGCGTCGTCAGCACCAAGTGTCCCGTCAAAGCAGCTTCTAGAGCTGTTTTGGCCGTTTCCTTGTCCCGCGTTTCCCCCACCAGCATCACGTCAGGGTCTTGCCGCAAAAATGCCCGCAGAATGTTGGAAAAAGTCAAGTCTTTTTCCCGAATTACTTGACATTGGGTAATTCCTGGCAAAGCATATTCGATCGGGTCTTCCGCCGTACTGATATTAACCCCCGGATCGTTGCGTTCCGCCAGAATCGAGTACAGAGTAGTTGACTTGCCCGAACCCGTCGGCCCCGTCACCAAAATCAGTCCGAACGGACGGCTAGCACTCTCTCGCACTAAAGCCAGAGTTTCTTCGTCGGAGATTAACAAACCCAAACCCAACTGAGTGCTGGAACTGTCCAAAATCCGCAGCACGATTTTTTCGCCGTACCGGGAAGGCAAGCTATTCACCCGGAAATCCACCGTGCGTCCCTCAAACACCCGGCGGATGCGGCCGTCTTGAGCTTGTCGGCGTTCGGCAATATCCAGGTTGGCAATAATCTTGAAACGAGCGGTAATCGATGCGACTACCTGCTTGGGAAACCGGAAATACTCTTGCAGCACCCCGTCTTTCCGCATCCGTATCCGCATGAACTCTTCTTGAGGTTCTACGTGGATGTCAGACACCTTTTCCGACAAAGCTTTAGCCAAAATGACGTTGACGGCCTTAATTACCGGAGCCGCCTCAGCATCGTCCAAGGTGTTAGCTAGGTCTTCTTGGTCGGCAGTCTCCTCTTCTAGCGAGAGTTCGCCAAAATCTCCCTCCCCTAAATCCATCTTTCTCTGCTTTTCGGCTGCAGCTATTTTGGCTGCTATCTTAACTTGCTCGTCTTGATAGGCCGAAGTGATGTCCTGATAGTCGTCTGGCGTAATCACCCGTCGCTGCAAAGCCAAGCCGTGAGGCTGTAAAATCCGCCGCAAATCTTCTATGGCGTTGAGGTTGTCGGGATCTACCATTGCCACTAAAACCGCCAGAGGCTGAGTTTCAGTCTTCGCTACAGGTAAAAACCGACCTTGGTTACAAATGTCGATCGAAATCTTCAACCCGTCGAGCATAACTCCGAGTTGCTCGTTAGACATTTCGCTCATCTCCGGGTCAAATGCTTCAACCCCGTAGACTATCTTACGTTCAAACATCTGCTGCTTCTTGTAAAGCCGCAGCAATTCTGGGGGCAACGGCTGCCCGGTAAGTGCTTCTAATACCTCCGTCAACCGCTTGCCCGACTTCTGGCTTTCAATTTGAGCTTGCTTCAATTGGTCGCCGTTGACGTAACCCGCCTGAATCATCTTGTTGAGAGCCGGAGTAAAATTGCTCAGAGCAACTATCGATGTGGAGCGAAACCCCTGGGATGTGTTAGTCATCAGAAAAAATGGGTAGAAACCCCGCGCTAGAAGCACGGCTTTATATTTTTGATTTACTACCGCCTTGGGATTGGTTAACTCGGTGTACTTTTGTATTGCACTTTCAACGAGACAATTACCGCTTCAAATCTTCCAATCCTGTACGCATAGTATTTTGCTCAATTGAGCCTCCCATGAATGGGGTAATGTTAGCTTCGACAATGTTTCGAGAGCTTGTTAGACCTGCAACACTGTTGAGCGTGACCTTAGAACTGTTTAATTGCTTCGGACAGAGCAGGGGACTAGCTACGCATCCACAGGGTGTCGTGACTCTCAAAACGTAGGCAATTAAGCCTTAGTCTGGTCAGTACGGCTTGCCAGATTTCTCTTGCAAGCCCCGTGTCTTTAGACCGGGGTTACTGACGTTCCTGCTCAATCCCTATCTGTCAAGTGTAAGCTTGCAGTCCCCTCTAAGCTTCGTCTACAAATTGACGAGACGTTCGAGGGATTTGCCGGTGCTGGCAATCAGATCTTGTTCGTTAAGTGCTGCCGTTGCTTACTTACCTGATTAACTTGCGGGATACTCTCGTTATAGCGTCCGGGCAAATCACTTGGGGATTGCCCGTACCGGGAGAGAAAAGCGGGGCGGGGTGTGTTGCCGTACCAGGCTCATTCTATTTTCCCAAATTGTTTGCTCAAAATACAGCGCCCGTTGCGGCGCGGTTAGCTTTACTAGGTTAAAGATGAGCTATGTTGTGTGATGATAGCTTTTACGAAAGTCTCGATCGGTCTAGTGAAATATATTTTGATTAATTATCTGCGATCTGGTACTGCCCGATCGGCTACTTGAGTCTCCTGCACTCATTTTGAGGAGATCTAGTTTTTGGTCAGCCAATCTTACTTTGATTCAACCCTGGTGTCCGAATCTTTGTCACCCCGCCCGAAAACGGATACAAGTTTCCGACAAGAGTCGCCATCCGCCCCAAATTTTAGACTCTTGTTCCAGCTCCCAGATTCATCTGTGGGGTAAATCTCAAATTATTCGACTCAGCGCTCACGGCCCCGTCTCAAATCTCCAATCTGCTGACGTAAGCTTGACGGTTCACAAACCTGGGAAATAGGCAAATTAGATATCAATCGTATCTACAGATTAGCACCTGGGCGAGACGAGCTAATGTATCTCATTTTACTGGCAAAATTTCGAGACTTCAAGCGACTTCGGCGGTATCGACTCAGAAAAAAAACAGCCCCAATTCGCATCAAGATTAACAACCTATAGCCTTTCGAGCTCTCATATGAGGTACTATCCGGCCCACGGGCATAGGCCTCCGTGGCCTCCGTGGCCTGCGTGGGCATACCTCACCACGCGATCGAACCGCTATAGTATCTGAGTTACCGAAACATTGGGTTTAAAGCCCCGTCCTTCTAGGACGGCTTTTAAAAGATGCGGTATAATTATGCTAGTGATGTCTGTGTAAAGATGTTGGTATTTGAGGCAAAACTTGAGGGAACGAAACAGCAGTATGAAAGGCTTGATGAAGCCATTCGTACTGCTAGATTTGTTCGCAATTCTTTCATCAGGTACTGGATGGACAACAAAGGCATTGGCAAGTACGAGTAGAGTGCATACTGTGCTGTCCTGGGGAAAGAATTCCCTGTTCGCTGGCAAACTCAATTCTCAAGCTCGACAAGCTACGGCACGAACGAGCGCGGTCTGCGATTTCTCGATTCTACGACAACTGTAAAAAAGGCAAACCAGGAAGGAAAGAAAGGTTTCCCACGCTTCAAAAAACATCAAACTCACGGTTCTGTTGAGTACAAAACGACAGGATCTAAGCTGTCTGAAGATAGGAAAAGTATCACCTTCACCGAGGGTTTTGCAGCAGGAATCTTTAAGCTGTGGGGAACCCGTGACTTGCACTTTTATCATTTGAAGCAGATTAAACGAGTTCGAGTTGTGCGTAGGGCCCACGGGTACTACGTTCAGTTTTGCATTGACCAAGAACGAATCCAGAAGAGAGAGCCGACCAATAGAACCATTGGGTTGGATGTTGGACTGACTCATTTTTATACCGATTCCAATGGTCAAACTGTTGATAGTCCCCGTCACCTGAGAAAATCTGAAAAAGCGCTTAAGCGTTTGAATCGTAAGCTTTCTCGTACTCAAAAAGGTTCTAAGAACAGAGTTAAAGCTAGAAATCGCCTGAGTAGAAAACACCTCAAGGTAATTCGGCAGCGTAAAGACTTTGCCGTAAAGTTGGCAAGGTGCGTCATCCAGTCTAACGACTTGGTTGCCTATGAGGACTTGCAGGTGCCGAATCTGCTTAAAAACAGCAAGTTGTCCAAGTCGATTTCTGATGCTGCACGGTCTAACTTCCACAGTTGGTTGGAGTATTTCGGCAAAGTGTTCGGAGTGGTGGCAGTGGCTGTCCCACCTCACTACAGAGCGTCAAAATTGCTCTAACTGTGGGGAATCTGTCAAAAAGTCTTAAGTCAACTTACTCATAGATGTTCTCAATGTGGACACATACAAGACAGAGATTGGAACGCCGCATTGAACATACTTGAGTTAGGACTCCGTACCGTGGGGCACACGGGAACGTTAAACGCCTAGGCGAGACATCGATCTCTGCATTGGTGAGGAAACTCCTCAATGTAAGTCGAGTCACGGAAAGAGGAAACCTAAGAAGTGATTCTTGGAATCCCGGGGTACGGCCGGAGAGGATGTCAAACAAGCACACAGCTAACTACTTAGTCACTCAATACAAATTCCTCTTTCTCCCCTGTTGGGAAACGCAGCAAATGGTAAAAAATGCCAGGCTCAGCTTGGGAATAAAACAGCCAGACCGATGATAACTTTAAGTCAGTATCTTTTTAAGCAAACGTTGAAGCATCAAGCCTCCTAATGGGGAAAGGTTTTAGTATACGTAACAGCCGAATATACTTATAAAACTTGTTATAAATGCGATCGCGTTAACCCAAAATTAGGAAGCCACAAACCTTTGGTTGCCCCCGATAGCAGTCATACTATAGGTAAATATCTAAACTACCCTTTGAATATTTTATTGAAAGCTTTGAGAAATGCCTCCACATCTGGCGAGATTTCCTCTTTTCACATTGTGCCATACACACTAAATTCGAGTGCTCTAGATTTACCGGGTTGAATGTATCTGCTAGAATTGATAGGGTTCTGTCGCGCAGCTTTTATGATTGACGACGAAAAACAACAAGATCAAGATCCTAACTCAACTGGGGAAACCCCAGAGGGTTCGCCAATGGCAAGCGAAAATCCGCCGGCACCAGAAAACTCGAACGGACCTGCTGATTGGGAGCTCGAACTTGCTCGAGCTTATCAAAGTGCTCAGGGCGATCGCTCGCCAGCAAACGCATCCGGGCCTACCGTCACAGGCAGTTCAACCAACAGTCCGACTGCCGACGCGGCGGAGTCTTGGAAGAGGGAACTGGCCCAGGCCAACGATGAAAAAGAGGCTTTAAAAACTCAGTTGCAAGCCGCATCCGCTCAACTAGAAGAGCTCAAAAATCAAAATCTCCGCCTAGCTGCAGATTTTGAGAACTTCCGCAGGCGCACCCAAAAGGAAAAAGAAGAGCTAGATCTACAGGCAAGGTGTCTGACGATCAAACCCCTGTTGCCGGTAATTGACAATTTCGAGCGCGCTCGATCGCACATCAAGCCGCAAACCGATGGCGAAATGAACATTCACAAAAGCTACCAAAGCGTTTACAAGCAAATGGTAGACAGCCTCAAGCAAATCGGGGTTTCTCCGATGCGCCCCGAAGGCGAACAGTTTGACCCCAACCTCCACGAAGCTCTGCTAAGCGAGCCAACTGACGAACACGAGGAAGGAACAATTATCCAAGAACTAGAACGCGGCTACATTCTGGGCGATCGCGTCTTGCGGCACGCCAAAGTGAAAGTTGCAGCGGCTGGGCTATCTGTGGTAGCCTCAGATGAAAATCCCGATAGTTCGGAAAGTTAATCGGGATACAAGCTACTGCATTCCTCAAAGTCACTGACCCCCGAATTATATTCGGGGGCCATAAGGCGGCAGACTCACTAACTTCTTAATTGATGACTAAAAGCAGGTCAGCGCTTTTTCAAAAAATTATGAAAAATGTTTTTACCAAGAAACTGGGTCGAAAGCCCCGTCCTTCTAGGACGGCTTTAATTTAGTAAATTATAAAGAATTGCTAAAA